>NZ_LPVX01000024.1:0-3181 GCF_001613785.1 Thalassospira sp. MCCC 1A02491
TGCTGTATTTGGAAGGCCCGGCGGTGACCTACTCTCCCGTGCCTTAAGACAAAGTACCATCGGCGCAGGCTGGTTTCACTTCTGAGTTCGGGATGGGATCAGGTGGTTCCCGGCCGCTATGGCCACCGGGCCGTCCAAACACAGCGAAGAGATCGGATATTTTAGATCGTGATAAGTTGTATTGCATGGTCTTGCATGATTTTACCGCTGCGCAAGTCATTGCAGATCAGTAGCAAGAGGGATCAATCAAGCCGATCGATCAATTAGTACTGGTTAGCTTCACACATTGCTGCGCTTCCACACCCAGCCTATCAACCTGGTGGTCTTCCAGGGATCTGATAGGGATACCTAGTCTTGAAGGGGGCTTCCCGCTTAGATGCTTTCAGCGGTTATCCCTTCCGCACTTAGCTACCCGGCGATGCTCCTGGCGGAACAACCGGTACACCAGAGGTGCGTCCATCCCGGTCCTCTCGTACTAGGGACAGCTCTTCTCAAGTATCCTACGCCCACGGCAGATAGGGACCGAACTGTCTCACGACGTTCTAAACCCAGCTCACGTACCACTTTAATTGGCGAACAGCCAAACCCTTGGGACCTGCTCCAGCCCCAGGATGTGATGAGCCGACATCGAGGTGCCAAACACTCCCGTCGATGTGGACTCTTGGGGAGTATCAGCCTGTTATCCCCGGCGTACCTTTTATCCGTTGAGCGATGGCCCTTCCACGCGGGACCACCGGATCACTATGACCGACTTTCGTCTCTGCTCGACTTGTCAGTCTCGCAGTCAGGCAGGCTTTTGCCATTGCACTCTTAAGCTGATGTCCGACCAGCCTGAGCCTACCATCGCGCGCCTCCGTTACTCTTTGGGAGGCGACCGCCCCAGTCAAACTACCCGCCATGCAGGGTCCCGGATCCGGATAACGGACCTCGGTTAGATATCAGGAAGCAAAAGGGTGGTATCTCAAAGGTGGCTCCACCATGGCTGGCGCCATGGCTTCAAAGCCTCCCACCTATTCTGCACATTCACATCCTGATACCACTGCAAAGCTGTAGTAAAGGTGCACGGGGTCTTTCCGTCTGACCGCGGGTACTCCGCATCTTCACGGAGAATTCAATTTCGCTGAGTTGGTGTTGGAGACAGTGGGGAAGTCGTTACGCCATTCGTGCAGGTCGGAACTTACCCGACAAGGAATTTCGCTACCTTAGGACCGTTATAGTTACGGCCGCCGTTTACCGGGGCTTCAATTCAATGCTTGCACATCTCCTCTTAACCTTCCGGCACCGGGCAGGCGTCAGACCCTATACGTCGTCTTGCGACTTCGCAGAGCCCTGTGTTTTTAGTAAACAGTCGCCACCCCCTAGTCTGTGCCCCCACCACAAAGTTGCCTTTATGATGGGCCCCCTTCTCCCGAAGTTACGGGGGCAATTTGCCGAGTTCCTTCAACACCATTCTCTCAAGCGCCTTGGTATATTCAACCTGCCCACCTGTGTCGGTTTGGGGTACGGTCCATATGTGAGAGTTATTTCCTGGACCTCCTTGGCAGCTTTTCCAATCCAATAAGGAAAAACTACTTCCAGAGGCCGTCACTTCTCACGGGTACAGGAATATTAACCTGTTTCCCATCGACTACGCATTTCTGCCTCGTCTTAGGGGCCGACTCACCCTGCGCGGATTGGCCTTGCGCAGGAACCCTTGGGCTTTCGGCGAGGGAGGTTCTCACTCCCTTTATCGCTACTCATGTCAGCATTCTCGCTTCCGATACCTCCAGCATGCCTTACGGCACACCTTCACAGGCTTACGGAACGCTCCGCTACCACTTGTTCCATAAGGAACAAATCCGCAGTTTCGGTGTGTGGCTTGAGCCCCGGTACATCTTCGGCGCGGGACAGCTTATTTAGACCAGTGAGCTGTTACGCTTTCTTTAAACGATGGCTGCTTCTAAGCCAACGTCCTGGTTGTCTTGGCCGTCCTACATCCTTTCCCACTTAGCCACAACTTTGGGACCTTAACTGGCGGTCTGGGCTGTTTCCCTCTCGACCACGGACCTTAGCACCCGTAGTCTGTCTGCCAGATAGTACTCTTCGGTATTCGGAGTTTGATTAGGTTTGGTAAGCCGGTGAGGCCCCCTAGCCCATTCAGTGCTCTACCCCCGAAGGTATTCATCTGACGCTCTACCTAAATAGATTTCGCGGAGAACCAGCTATCTCCAGGTTTGATTGGCCTTTCACCCCTAACCACAAGTCATCCCCGTCTTTTTCAACAGACGTGGGTTCGGTCCTCCAGTGACTGTTACATCACCTTCAACCTGCTCATGGCTAGATCACCTGGTTTCGGGTCTAATCCCACAAACTCAATCGCCCTATTAAGACTCGCTTTCGCTGCGCCTACACCTAACGGCTTAAGCTTGCTTGTAAGACTAACTCGCTGACCCATTATGCAAGAGGTACGCTGTCACCCCATAAAGAGGCTCCAACTGCTTGTAGGCATCCGGTTTCAGGAACTATTTCACTCCCCTTATCGGGGTGCTTTTCACCTTTCCCTCACGGTACTGGTACACTATCGGTCGTCAAGGAGTACTTAGGCTTGGAGGGTGGTCCCCCCATGTTCAGACAGGATTTCACGTGTCCCGCCCTACTCGAGGACTTATGCAACTTCTACCCGTACGGGGCTATCACCCACTATGGCCGACCTTTCCAGATCGTTCCGGTTCTTATGCATAAGCCACTGGCCTGGTCCGCGTTCGCTCGCCGCTACTAGCAGAGTCTCGGTTGATGTCCTTTCCTCCGGTTACTGAGATGTTTCAGTTCACCGGGTTCGCCTCCTGCCGCTATGTATTCACGACAGGATCATCCTAATGGATGGGGTTTCCCCATTCAGAAATCTACGGGTCAAAGCCTGCTCTCGGCTCACCGTAGCTTATCGCAGAGTGCCACGTCTTTCATCGCCTCTTGACGCCAAGGCATCCACCAAATGCCCTTATTATGCTTGAGAGATCCCTCAGCTAACTGTTCTGCGGCTTGCGCAGGGGTAAAACCCTGCAAAACCGCAATACAACTAGTTCGCGATCACGTTCTTTCGTTGCGATTAAACACAACGGAAAGATCCGTTCTCTTCATATTCCCTATTCACAATGTCAAACATCTTGTCTCTGGCTGATGCCAGAAGCCTGTATCTTCCAAA
>NZ_LPVX01000025.1:0-6395 GCF_001613785.1 Thalassospira sp. MCCC 1A02491
GGCGGTTTTCCACCGACAGGAATGCAAGCGATGTGACAACCGCCGATGATGATTGCACCAGCCGGACCGGCTCGGTCAGGGTGACATTGCCGGTATGAAGGGCGGTTTCAAGCGCGCGCCGGCGGGTCGGTTCGCTGGCAAGATCAAACCCGACGGCCGCCTCGTTGCCCGAACGCGGAAAAACAAAAAATACCGGATAGTAACCGTCGCGCTGTGCGGCAGGTTGCATTTCGCCATCAACTTTTTCGCGAATGGCAAAGTTTTCAACCCCGCGCAGTGCCGCGTTTTCTTCGATCAGGGCACGTGCCCGTCCTTCGATAAACGGCGCCCATTCAAGGGCGGCAACACCCGGACGGCGATTGATCCAGGGCGCGATCATCGCATCAAAGGTATTGGCAGACACACTGCCATGCACATCAAACAGCGTCTTGACCGCAATCAGCGCATCGGTCGCGCGGCCCAGTTCCTCGCGCAGGGATGCTTCAAATGCCAGACGGTATTGTTCGGTGGAAATGCGATCGGCTGTGACAAGCTGGTTATAGGTGTACCAGGATGCCAGACCCGAAACGCCAAAACCGATCACCCCGATCACCACCGACAGGGTGCGGCGCATGCGATGCACATCATCAGACAGCCGCCCGTCACGGGCCCGGGTGGTGACCGATGATATCCGTTCCATCCCCCCGGCAAGGAACAGGGTGCCAACCGAGATTGCAATCACATAGCCATACAGATTGCGCAGCCCGGCATTGATGCCCACCGTGGCAAAGGTGTTGTTGCCCAAGGCGGCAAAAACGATGATATCTGCCACAATGATCGCATTGATCAATGTCGCGCCCAGCAACCCGAACCGGGTCGCACCCCAGATGACAAAGGGCAGGGAGACAAAGATAAACAGAAATTCCGGCTTGGAAATCAGCGGCGTGGTCTGAACCGCAGAGGCAATGACAATGGACGCGATACAGATCAGCGCCAATTCCCCGTATTGCGACATTGAGCGTGGCGATGTCCGCCACTGCATCAAACGCATGACAAGTGGCCCGACAACAATCGCCCCAACCAGATCGCCCAGGAACCAGCCCTGCCAGATATCGGTGAATTTGTTGAAATCGCCAATGACCACAAGGCTGAGCGATGTGGTGCCAAACAATGCCGACAAGGCCGGGCTGCACAGCCCGCCAACCACAAGGAACACCACCATCTTGCGGAATTGGTCAAGCGGATAGTTGCCGCAAATCTGGCGAATAATCAGCGCCGGACCAAGGGCGGCAAGCGTATTGCCCGCGGCAATCAGAATTGAAACGGTCACTGACGGCGACGTTGCCAGATTGACCAGAAGGGCACCGATAAACACCGCAGGCGCATAGCGCCAGCCCCAGACAATCAATGCGGCAAGCGCAATGCCCGATGGCGGCCAGACAAGCGTGACACTGCTGCCAAAGAATGGCAGTTGCAAACCGGCATAGCCTGTCAGGAAATAGCCAAGTGCAATCACCAAGGTGCGTAAAATATACTGGCGTTGCAGCGTCAAACGATGTTCCTTTTCCCCATAAGGGGCACGTATGTGTGCCTTTTGCCATAATGTAAGGACGTGCAACGCGAATTTGAAGACGACCTTTGTGTAATCAAAGGTCTTTTTCCTGCAACCATGTGGTGCGGATCACGCAAAAGCGACCAAACCGGGCGTTTGACGTGACCCCGCCAAACATCCGGCATGAACATATCGGGAAAGCCGGTTTTACTGGCTGCACCACAAAACACGCGCCACCCAGTCAATCTGATCAGCCGGGACAAAGCGGTCTTCATAGGCGGGATTGAATGATTTCAACTCAACGCCAAGTGCGCCGCGCCGTACCAGTTCCTTGGCCATGACTTCGCCTTCGATCGTTTTGACAACCACGCGGTCATGGGGGCGGATATTTGATGCCGGGCTGACAATGATCAGATCGCCGTCACGGAAAACCGGGGCCATTGAATCACCTGAAATGCGAAGGCCATAGGCCGTCGGATCATGCAGGGCCGGAAAGGTGATATCTTCCCATGATCCGCCAACCGGATAACCGGCATCGTCAAAAAATCCCTGATTGCCGGCCTGGGCAAAGCCGATTACCGGAATGCGTCCGGCCCCGTTACCATCGACCAGTTCGGAAAATTCGCGAAAACTGACATCGGTGACCGACAGCACCTTGGAAATGCTTTCGGTCGAAGGCCAGCGCGCCTTGCCTTGCGATGTGGTGCGTTTGGACCGGTTGAATGTGGTCGGGTCAAGCTGCGCCAGTCGCGCCAGTCCCGACGGCGTCAAACCGTGGTCTTCGGCAATCTGGTCAAGGGCGGCCCATATTTGTTGATGTCGGATCATGGCCCATCCTAACAGGGGATCAGCATCGCGTCGAAGGAATTTATTCCTGATTTCACGGGCGTTTCGCGGCTAGGCGCGGGCGGTGGCAAGACCGGCGACATTATCAAAAAGACCGGGTTTTCCCATCTGTCCGCCTTTGAGCAGCATGGGCAGCTGATCAAGGTTTTTCTGATTGGCATGGGCGCGGATGATCGGTGCACCGGCATCGAAATCAGCCACAAAGGACAGGCTTTCAATACCCAGTGCCTGTACCGCCAGGCTTGATGTATCGCCCCCGGCAATCAGCAAGAAACCCAGCGATACCGACCGGCTGATATCGGCGATGAATTGTGCGCTGGCACGGGCAAGATTATGGCTGCTGATCTGGTGGTTGCGATCATCGGACACCGCAAACAGAAGGTTCTTGCCAGCTTCCAGGATCGACAGGCAGTCGGTCCGGGCGCGATTGCGGGCATCGCGGTCCCCAAGATCGGATGGCGATATTTCAATCTTTTCATATCTGGTGGCCAAAGCGACCTGTTCAGCGGTCAGGGGCGATCGGCTTCCGGCAAAGGCAAAGACCGGGCCATCGCGACGAAGCGCCCGTGGCGACGGGGGTGTCGGGGCAAAGGACGGGAAAAGAGCCTGTGCGACACTGCTTGCACCAATGCACAGGATGACCTCGGACCGGGCGATGTCACGCAGGGCTTCGCCAATGGTCAAAAGATCGTTTTCAGTGGTGACATCAAACAGGGTTTCGGTTTCCCCGTCGGCGATGCGGCGTCTGATTTCGGCAATCAAGGCCACGCGCCCCTGCGCGATGATGGTGAAATCAATCAGCCCGACTTTTGCCCAGCCCTGACCGGCAAGATGGCGTGGCAAATCGGCTTCGCGCATCGGGGTGACCGGGTGGTTCGCCATCACCGGATGGCGGTCGATGCGGTGGATTTGCCCCGATCCCATGGCGGCAAACAGATTGCCCAAAAAACAAAAGCGTCTGAGTGACGGCTGCCCGCCAATGATCGCCTTCCAGCGCGCCCCGACCGATTGCGCATAGCGATCGGCAACAGCCGCGATATTGCCGGTTTCGGGCGCACTGTCAAAGGTCGAGCAGATCTTGAAATGATAGAGGCCGCAATCGGCTTTTGCCAGCTGACCTGCAAGTTCGCCGATGGTGGCAACGCCGTCTTCGACCCCCATAGCACGAAGCGACGTTGCAACACCAAAGGCATCAAGGCTGTCCGGGTCAGAACCCGACGACCCGTGACCATCATCGTTTTTATGGTCCGACATATCGGGCGCATTCAGATACAGACGCGCGGAAAGCCCTCCACGGGCAAGTGTTGCCAGCGTATCGGACGCCCCGGTAAAATCATCGGCACAGAAAACGAGTTTGGTCATTGTCAGCCTCGTGCCCCGTAAAATGCCAGTGCTTCTGACAGGGCCGGATTGGTTTTGGCATGTTGTTCAAGGCTGATACCGGCTTCGCAGGCTTCCCATGCCTGACGCAGGCTGGTGATGCCCGCGGCCGGGCCGGACGGATGGGCAAGGATGCCGCCGCCGGCCAGGAACATGAAATCGGCCGACCCGACGGCCTTGTATGTGGCTGGAACGGTGCCAGCCCACTGGCCCGATGAAAAGACCGGAAGAACACGGTCTTCATCGCCGTTGCCAGCGGCAAGCGGTTCGCCGCACAACTGGGCCGAAGATGCGACTTCACTGTCCTCGTCACAGAATTTGCCTCCCATGCCATGGACATGCATGTGATCCATCCCGGTCAGACGATACAGCGTCTGATAGGCCGGAAACGCCATGCCGATCATCGGATGACGCGATAATGCGCCAAACCCGTTGCGATGCCCATGCAGGACAAGGCTTGTCGATTTGCGAAGGGTCTGAAGGGCCGAAAGACCCGCCCAGTTCATGCTGACCATGGCGCATGATCCGCCTTCTTTTTCAATCAGGTCGGCATGGCGGCGCATGGCATCGGTTTCATCGGTGATGTTAAAGGCAATCATCACATCGCGACCGGTACGGTCCCGATACCGGCGCACCCGGTCCATGACGGCGGGAATGCGTTCCGCAAGCGGGGCCGATGCCGGATTGGCGCAAACTTCGTCATCCTTGATGAAATCCACACCGGCTTCGCAAAGCTGATCGACCAGATTGGCGATATCGTCACTGCGCAGGCCGACATTCGGCTTGATGATGGTGCCAAAGAACGGGCGATCCAGTACATTCATGCGATCGCGCGTGCCCTTGGTCCCGGCAACCGGATAGTCATAAAGATCGCGATAGGCCTTGGGCACCGTGACATCAATCAGCTTAAGCCCGGTAACTTCGCCCAGATCATAAAGATTGCCCGACACCGTTGCTGCCAGTGTCGCAAGGTTATGACCGATATTGCCAGTCGGGAACCCAATGCGGATTTCAGCGCGGCGATACGGGCCGGTGACGCCACGTTCTGCCAGATAGGCGCTATGCAGGCTGGGATGATTGACCGGGGTCAGTTCGCGGATCGACAACACGCGTGCCGCACAGCGTTCGCGCAATTCATCGGTTTCACCAGCCACGCGTACGAATGTCCCGCTGCTTTGTTCGCCAGCCATGATGGTGGCGATCTTTTCAGGGTCCATCGGCGTTTCGATAAGATAGCGGGCTTCGATCAAATCCATGGCTCAGATTTCCGAAAGCGACGGGAAAGGACGGATCGGATCGGAACCATCCCAGTCAATCGAGGCTTCGTAGATCGACTTGAACAGGCGGCCTTTCGGGCCGACCACTTCGGACAGTTCGATCACGGTGCCCGGATGCATTTCCTTGTCGAAATAGACAAAGCGACCATTGTCACCGACCTTGCCGCTCATTTTGACGTTGAAGCCCTTGCTTTCCATCAGGGCAAGGTCGTCATCAAACTTTTCGGTCCAGTAGGCGACATGTTGCAGACCGGTGTGACCGGCTTGCAGGAAGTCGCGATACATTGACGGTGCGTCATTGCGGGTCTGGATCAGTTCGACCTGAACATAGCCGGAATTGGCAAGCGCGACCGAGTTGTGCACGTCATAGGACTTGCCGTCATACTGATAATCTTCGATCGGCACGCGCGGGTTATAATACCAGGGGCCGACACCCATGGTCGTCGACCAATATTCCATGGCCGCTTCGATATCGGGTACGACATAACCGAGCTGGCGAATTTCGCCGAGAAATCTGCTCATGTTTCCTCACTTAATCCAGAAGGTTGGGCAACCACACAGAGATTGCCGGTATGCAGGTCACTGCGAGCAGCGACAAAAACAGCGGTAACAGGAAGGGCAGGGCACCCCGGATCACCCGGTGCAGCGGCATCTTGGCGATGATGCTGACCATATAAAGGCTCATGCCGACCGGCGGGGTCAGAAGCCCGATCATCAGGTTGAGAACGAACACAATGCCCAGCTGAAGCGGATCAACACCGGCGGCCGTCATGGCAGGTGTTATGATCGGTGCAATGATCAGGATGGCGGCAATCGATTCCAGGAACATGCCGACCACCAGCAACAACACATTGACGATCAAAAGCAAAACCAGCGGATCACTTGACAGGCCGAGCAGGAATTCGCTTGCCGTCGCGGGCAGGCGGTCCATGGTCAGAACCCAGGCAAACAGGGCCGCAGTGGCAACAATAAACAGAACATTGCCCGTGGCATCGACACTGTCGCGTGCTGCGGTCAGAACCCGTTTGAGATCAAGCTGGCCATAGATGAATTTGCCGATCAAAAGCGCATAGGCCACCGTCACACCGGCAACTTCGGTCGGGCCGAAATAGCCCGATACCAGACCGCCGATCAACAGAACCGGGGCGGCAAGGGCGGGCAGCGAAATCACGAATTTGCGCGCAAAGGCGGCAATGTTGAATTTGACCTCGTCACGCGGCAGCTTGTAGATGCGCGCCATGACCGCAACCTGCGCCATCAAAAGAATGGTGATCAGAACGGCGGGCACGATCCCGGCGATCAGCAGCTTGACCGCCGATACGTTGGAAACGGATGCAAAGATAATGATCGGAATGCTGGGC
>NZ_LPVX01000026.1:0-3042 GCF_001613785.1 Thalassospira sp. MCCC 1A02491
GCGATGACGTTGCCACCACGACTGGCTCGATCACCGTCGATGTGGCTGGAGTTGCGGATGCACCGACCTTGGATGTCGCTGATGCTTCTGGCAGAGAAGATTCTGCAATCGCATTGGATATCGATGCGGGTCTGACCGACAGCTCGGAAGTTCTGAGCGTTACCATTTCTGGCGTTCCGGATGGCGCGACCTTGTCGGCTGGTACCGATAACGGTGATGGCACCTGGACGCTGAACCCGGATCAGCTCGAAGGACTGACGATTACGCCGGCTGAAGACTTCAGCGGTTCGTTTGATTTGGGCGTGGCCGCGACTTCAGCTGATGGCGAAGACGTTGCGACCACAACCGGCAGCATCACTGTCGATGTGGCTGGCGTTGCCGATGCACCGACTTTGGAAGTCGCGGATGCCTCTGGCTCCGAAGATTCTGCAATTGCACTTGATATCGACGCTGGCCTGACGGACAGCTCGGAAGTTCTGAGTGTTACCATTTCCGGCGTTCCGGACGGCGCGACGTTGTCAGCAGGGACTGATAATGGTGATGGTACCTGGACCCTGAACCCGGATCAGTTGGAAGGCCTGACGATCACGCCGGCTGAAGACTTCAGCGGGTCGTTTGATCTCGGCGTTGCGGCGACGTCGGCTGATGGCGAAGACGTTGCGACCACAACTGGCAGCATCACGGTTGATGTTGCCGGCGTTGCTGACGCCCCAACTTTGGATGTGTCCGATGCTTCGGGCAGCGAAGATTCCGCAATTGCATTGGATATCGATGCGGGTCTTACAGATTCCAGTGAAGTTCTGAGTGTTACCATCTCGGGCGTGCCGAACGGTGCGACCCTGTCGGCAGGTACCGATAATGGTGACGGTACCTGGACCCTGAACCCGGACCAGCTGGAAGGTCTGACGATCACACCGGCTGAAGATTTCAGTGGATCGTTTGACCTTGGTGTGACGGCAACCTCTGCCGATGGCGATGACGTTGCGACCACAACCGGCAGCATCACGGTTGATGTAGCGGGTGTTGCTGACGCACCGACCCTTGATGTGTCCGATGCTTCCGGCAACGAAGATTCGGCGATTGCACTTGATATCGACGCTGGACTGACCGACAGCTCGGAAGTTCTCAGCGTTACGATCAGTGGCGTGCCGGACGGTGCAACCCTGTCGGCCGGGACGGACAATGGTGACGGCACCTGGACGCTGACCCTGGACCAGTTGGAAGGTCTGACGATCACGCCTGCTGACGACTTCAGCGGATCGTTCGATCTTGGCGTTACCGCGACTTCCGCTGATGGCGACGATGTTGCAACTACCACCGGCTCGATCACCGTTGATGTCTCCGCTGTTGCGGATGCACCGACCTTGGATGTCGCAGATGCCAGTGGTTCTGAAGATTCCGCAATTGCACTTGATATCGACGCAGGCCTGACGGACAGCTCGGAAGTTCTGAGTGTCACGATCAGTGGCGTCCCCGACGGAGCAACCTTGTCGGCTGGTACCGACAATGGTGACGGCACCTGGACGCTGAATCCGGACCAGTTGGATGGCCTGACGATTACACCGACTGAAGACTTCAGTGGGTCGTTTGATCTTGGTGTGACCGCAACCTCTGCCGATGGTGAGGATGTTGCGACGACCACCGGGACGATCACAGTTGATGTGACTGGTGTTGCGGATGCGCCGACGCTTGATGTGAGTGATGCATCGGGTAATGAAGATTCTGCGATTGCGCTCGATATCGACGCCGGTCTCACGGATGCCAGTGAAGTTCTGAGCATTACCATTTCCGGCGTTCCGGATGGCGCGACCCTGTCGGCAGGTACCGATAATGGTGACGGTACCTGGACCCTGAACCCGGATCAGTTGGAAGGCCTGACGATCACCCCGGCTGAGGACTTCAGCGGGTCGTTTGATCTTGGCGTGACCGCGACCTCTGCCGATGGCGATGACGTTGCAACGACCAGTGGTTCGATCACGGTTGATGTTGCGGGTGTTGCCGATGCACCGACGCTGGATGTGACTGATGCCAGCGGCTCTGAAGATTCTGCAATTGCACTCGACATCGACGCCGGTCTCACGGATTCCAGTGAAGTTCTGACGGTAACGATCAGCGGCGTTCCGGATGGTGCAACCTTGTCGGCGGGTACCGATAATGGCGATGGCACCTGGACGCTGAACCCGGATCAGTTGGAAGGTCTGACGATCACGCCGGCTGACGACTTCAGCGGGTCGTTTGATCTTGGTGTCTCTGCTCAATCAACTGATGGTGGCGATATCGCAACCACGACCGGCTCGATCACCGTTGATGTAGCTGGTGTTGCTGATGCGCCCACCTTGGATGTGTCCGATGCCTCTGGTTCTGAAGACAGCGCTATTGCGCTCGATATCGACGCAGGCCTGACGGACAGCTCGGAAGTTCTGTCGATCACGATTAGCGGTGTTCCCGACGGTGCGACCCTTTCGGCAGGTACTGATAATGGTGACGGTACCTGGACGCTGAATCCGGATCAGTTGGAAGGTCTGACAATCACGCCGGCTGAGGACTTCAGTGGGTCGTTTGACCTTGGTGTGACCGCGACCTCTGCCGATGGTGAAGACGTTGCGACCACTACCGGCTCGATCACCGTTGATGTAGCTGGTGTGGCAGATACGCCGACGCTCGAAGTGTCCGATGCCTCTGGCTCGGAAGATTCTGCCATCGCGCTCGACATTGACGCCGGTCTCACGGATTCCAGTGAAGTTCTGACGGTAACGATCAGTGGTGTTCCGGACGGCGCGACCTTGTCAGCTGGTACTGACAATGGTGACGGCACCTGGACCCTGAGCCCGGATCAGCTCGAAGGTCTGACGATCACGCCGGCTGAAGATTTCAGCGGGTCATTTGATCTTGGTGTCACCGCGACTTCCGCCGATGGCGATGACGTTGCGACGACCACGGGTAGCATCACTGTTGATGTTGCGGGTGTTGCGGACGCACCAACGCTGGATGTGACTGATGCCAGCGGTTCTGAGGATTCCGCAATTGCATTGGATATCGATG
>NZ_LPVX01000027.1:0-30488 GCF_001613785.1 Thalassospira sp. MCCC 1A02491
GGCGGTTTTACGGGCCGGGATTGACCCCGAAGATGCCGATGACCTGATTGCTGATGTTGAAATCTCCCCGCCGGCAAGTCGCCGACGGGCCGGTTTTTCGGTTCATGTCGGGGCTGCTGGCGTGTTTGTCGGGTTCCATGGCCGGTTCAGCCATACTGTTCTCAATGTTCCGGATTGCGTGGTTTTGCGCCCTGAACTGATGGCATTTCGCGAAGCCTTCGTGACGTTTCTGTCCTCCTGTCCGCCGGATCAGGCGCGCGACATCAAGGAAGTCTTTGTCACGCATGCCGATAACGGGCTTGATGTTCTGATCCATGCGACAGCCGATCCTGATCTTGATATGCGTCAGGACCTGGCGGAATTTGCAGACAGTCTGAATATTGCCCGCCTGAGCTGGAAGGTCGGTGATCGCCCCGATGAACCGGTTGCGGCCCGTCACACGCCAACGGTCGGTTTTGAAAATGTCGATGTGCCGATCGCCCCGGGCGGCTTTTTGCAGGCCACCCGCGAAGGTGAACAGTCACTCGTCACGGCTCTTAAGGCCGCATTGGCCGATATTGCCCCCAAACAGGTGGCCGATCTGTTTTGCGGGGTTGGCAGTTTCACCTTTGCCTTGGCCCTTTCCGGGAAACGGCGTTCGGTCACCGCGGTTGAAAGCGATCCGCGTGCGGTTGAATTGCTGCAATATGCGGTCGGACAATCAGGAAGCCCGATCAAGGTCGTCAAACGGGATCTTTTCCGACAGCCCCTGACTGCGACCGAATTGGCGGGATTTGATCTGGTTGTGTTTGACCCGCCGCGCGCCGGGGCGCTTGCGCAGTGCGAGGAACTGGCGATTGGTGGCCCGGAATGGGTTTTGGCCGTGTCGTGCAATCCGGCGACATTCACCCGTGACATGCGGGTGCTGCGCAATGGCGGTTATGAAATCCAGAAAATTGTCCCGGTCGATCAGTTCCTGTGGTCATCGCATCTTGAACTGTTTGCGGTGTTGCGACGCACAAAGACCGCTTGATCAGGGATCGATTCGGTCCCGATTAACCGTCCGTTTGGGGCCTGCATCACCGTTGATGCAGGTCGATCAGGCCGGAAATCCCGATATCGCGCGCCGATTGCGCATTTGCGCTTAATGTTTAACGCCGAATAATCTATACTAATGGCTGGTATTTCCGCCGGACACCAGGAAGGTCAGGCGGGCAAAAGTTTGAAAGCATTTCAAATTCTTTGTCCGCGCAACATGTAGTTGCCTCGCCGGCTTGTTTGTGCGGAAAAGCGATGGAACCACTGGCCAGCCAGCTTACGATCTATACCAATACTGCGCGTGCAATCGCACCGCAGAACAGGTTGATTGCGGGCGATGCGAACCAGTCTGCCGCCAATGCCGGATCGACCGGGCGCAATACCGATGCGGTGCGCGGCGCAAATTACACATCTGAAAAGCTGCGTGGCACGCTTGGCAGTGCCAGCGATCTGGTGTCGCAAGCTGCAACTGATCTGTCACGGATCGGCGATGCGCTTGATGAAATAGATGCGCTGATCAAAACCGCCGAAGAAAACCCGACCCTTTCACGACAACAACGCGCCCAGCTTAATGCCCAGATCGAAGATTATCTGACCACAATCGACGATATCGCGGCAAACAGCAGCTATGACGGTCGCAATCTTTTGGCCGAAGACCAGACCATCACTGTTCAGGCCGGATCGGGAACCTCGTCGGACAACCGGATCAATGTCGATCTTTATGCGTCATCGGCCGATGATCTGGCAGCGGGTTTGTCATCTATTGACCTGTCGGATGCGGCGGGCGTCACCGATGCACGCACCCGGATTGACGAGGCACAGCAAGCCCTTCGTGATCGTGAAATCTCGCTGGCGGCTGATGGCGGCAGCATATCGATTGCCCGCGATCAGAACCGTATTTCGCAGGTTGCCGGTGACAACATTGTCCAGGCGCAGCTGACGGCAAATGATGCTTCTGCAACTGACGATGTGCAGGCCAGAATTTCTGAAAACCTTCAGGCCTATCTGGGGGATATCGCCAGTCAGCTTGCCAACCAGACCGTGACGGTCGGTGGCTTTGCCCTGCCGGAACCGCAACCTGATCCGTTCCTTGAACAGAATGATACGTCGACCTTCGATCCGAATTCTGATGACGACACCGGCTTTGAAACCGGATTTGGCGGCACGACACCAAACAGCCCCACAGGCACACGAACCACCAGCACGCCGGTCTTTGGCGGCTATGACAGTGGTGGCCAGGCAACCTCAAGCGGCGGTGGCGGCAATACACAGCGCCCAAGCCGGGTGTCCGTTGATGCCTGACGCCTGATGCCGTACCGGGCTATGGCGGGGTCATTGCCCTGAACCGGTGAGCTTTTTGGGGCACAGGGCAATGACGACACCGGAAATCATCATCCCTAATTGCCCACAACCGTTTGGCCGTATTCAGGTGATTACAATCAGTCGGTCAATTGCGATGACCCGCGCATCCCGAGCTGCGAAGGCGATTGAGCGGGACGTGCTTTGGAAATGGACGGCGCGGCGGCCTAGCCTTCGACGGTTTCATCCTCATAGACGCCCCAGAACCCGTGACGGGGGGCCCAGCCTTCAAAATCGCCAAAGCGCAGCTGACACCAGTTCAGGTTGGCGGGGCAATCTTCGATGCGTCCGATGACACTGGCCGAAACCATGGCGATTTTCCGGGCGTTTTCATCTGCTGCGGAATAAAGCGTGATGCTGTCATCAGTAACGATGACATGACGCGACCCGACCAAAAGACTTTGATGAACCCAGCCTTCGCTGCCTTCCCAGTCGCGGACCTTGCGCCATGTATCAAATTCCGAAACGACTTCCATCGGCATGTTGCGGCGGTGATAGATCCAGACCTTCGGGTATCGCAAACCCGGGCCCGAACGCAGAAATACCTTGTCTGACCGCAGTGCGACAAATCGCGGAATGGGCAAGCCGGATTCTTGTGCGCTGGCCACGATCGGGGTGGTCAGGCTGCCCAAAATCGCCAAAGCCATGAAGCGATACAGAAATTTGCGCAAAATCTGCGGCATCGTGTTGGTATTCCTTCGTTTATTTTCTCTGACAGCGTCCTGCCAGAACTCTTCTTTGTGTAATAAAATTACAAAAACTGCGTCAAAATCCTTGCTTTTGTACCTTTGAGCGTGGCATCACTGCAATGCGGCAGGGCACAAAAGCGCGTCATGCCACATTTTGTCAGAAAAAGAGTTAAAAGACCGCATAGGATCGGCAGATGACCAAGAAAAAACCGCTTGTCGTCGTGACCCGGAAACTGCCGGAAGCGATTGAAACCCGCATGATGGAATTGTTCGATGCGCGTCTGAATATTGATGACGCTGCAATGAGCAAACAGGAACTCATTGATGCCGTCAAAGAGGCCGATGTTCTGGTGCCGACCGTGACGGACAAGATCGATGCGGCCGTGCTTGCCCATGCGGGGCCGAACCTTAGACTGATTGCCAATTTCGGGACCGGTGTTGATCATGTGGACCTGCAAACAGCGCGGTCGCGCGGGATTACGGTTACCAATACCCCCGATGTCCTGACCGAAGACACCGCCGACATGACCATGGCGCTGATCCTGTCGGTTTCGCGCCGCCTTGCCGAGGGCGAGCGTCTTATCCGCAAAGGCGAATGGGCCGGATGGGGGCCGACACTGATGCTGGGGCATCGTATCTGGGGCAAGCGTCTGGGGATTGTCGGCATGGGCCGTATTGGCCGTGCCCTGGCGCGCCGTGCCAAGGGGTTTGGTCTGTCTGTGCATTACCATAACCGTCGGCGTGTTCATCCCGAGATCGAAGACGAACTTGATGCGACCTATTGGGAAAGCCTGGATCAGATGTTGGCACATGTCGATATCGTTTCGGTCAACTGCCCGCATACGCCAGCAACCTATCATCTGTTGTCGGCACGCCGTCTTAAACTGATGCAGCCGCACGCCATTCTGGTCAACACGGCACGCGGGGAAATCGTTGATGAACCGGCCCTGACGCGGATGCTGGCCGATGGCGAGATCGCCGGTGCCGGTCTTGATGTGTTCGAACACGAACCGGCGGTTAATCCCAAATTGCTGGAACTGCAAAATGCGGTTCTGTTGCCGCATATGGGATCGGCGACCATCGAAGGCCGTGTCGATATGGGCGAAAAGGTTCTGATCAATATCAAGACCTTTGTTGACGGTCATACGCCGCCAGACCGGGTGATCGAAGGCCTTCTGTGACCCGGTTACAGTCCGGTTTTTCAAAATCCGACCAACAAATTTCGGCACGTCACCACATCTGAAATGTGTGGTGACGTTGCCAATTGCGTGCATGATCACAGTCTGTAATTGCGCTGCGGTGCAGCATGGTTATGATTGATGCCGGGTTCGAATTCGGCAGCAGGTGCTTTGATGGCGTCACGCAATGGTTCCAACAACGGTCAGTCTTCGCAGGACAAAACAGCACCCGCAGCCTGGCATGGCCTTGCCATCGATGCGGTCTGTGATCAGCTTGAATGCGATCGTACCGGACTTTCCCATGACGCCGTTATTGCCCGCCAACGCCAATATGGCCCAAACAGCCTGCCGACGGCCAAACCCAAAAGCGCGCTCGTACGTTTTGCCAGGCAATTCAACAATCTTTTGATCTATGTATTGCTGATTGCGTCATCGGTAACCGCGATGATGGCGCACTGGATCGACACGGTGGTTATTCTGGCGGTGTGCTTTTTGAATGCGACCATCGGCTTCATCCAGGAAGGCAAGGCCGAAGAAACGCTGCGCGCCATCAAGAACATGCTTTCGCCAAGCGCATCGGTGCTGCGCGATGGGCAGCGCAAGACAATTCCGACCACCGAACTCGTCCCGGGGGACGTTGTGCGCCTCGAAGCAGGGGACCGCATCCCGGCGGATGTTCGACTTTTCATGGTCAAGAATTTCGGGGTGCTTGAATCTGCCCTGACGGGGGAATCCCTGGTGGTTACCAAAAATGCCGATCCGGTGGCCCGGGAAGCAGCCCTTGGTGATCGCAAATCGATGGCCTATGCCGGAACACTGGTTACCACCGGTCAGGCCCAGGGGTTGGTGGTGGCAACCGGATTCCAGACAGAAATCGGCAAGATCAACCGTCTTCTGGGCGATGTCGCGGCCCTGACCACGCCGCTTTTGCGCCAAATGAGCCAGTTCGCCAAGATCCTGACCGGCATCATTTTGCTGGTTGCGGTGATGGTATTTGCCTTTGGCGTTGTGGTGCAGGGCATGAGCATCGACGCCACCTTTGTCGCGGTTGTTAGTTTGACCGTGGCCGGCATCCCCGAAGGTTTGCCCGCCATTCTGACCATCGCGATGGCGATTGGTGTTCAGTGCATGGCCGGCCAGCACGCCATCATCCGGCGATTGCCGGCGGTGGAAACGCTGGGCGCGGTATCGGTAATCTGTTCGGACAAGACCGGGACGCTGACGCGCAATGAAATGACGGTGCAATCGGTCTGGATGCCTGATTGCAATGTGAATGTTTCCGGGATCGGCTATGACCCGCATGGCGGTTTTGTCGCTGGCGGGGTCGAACAGGATGCCGATGACATTCCGGGCTTGGCGCTTCTGACCCGCGCGGCCATGTTGTGCAACGATGCCAAACTGGTGCGCAAGGACGATGCGTGGAACGTTCTTGGCGATCCGATGGAAGGTGCGCTTCTGGTTCTGGCGATGAAGGCGGGGTTTGATCATGACCGGCTTGATGAAACGGTTCCGCGTCTTGATGTTCTGCCATTTGATTCCAGCTACAAATACATGGCGACCCTTCATCATGATCATGCGGGGCACAAACTGATTGTTGTCAAAGGTGCGCCGGATCGTCTGGTTGCCATGGCAAGCCATCAACGCAACAGCGATGGCCAGGATCATGAAATTGATCGGGAAAAATGGACAGCCGGGATTGCCGGACTTGCCGCACAGGGCATGCGTGTACTTGCGGTTGCCATCCGTGAAATGCCCGCAAGCCATCAGGAACTGACATTTGATGATGTCGAAAACGGGCTTGTGATGATCGGGTTGCTGGGGCTTGTTGATCCGCCACGCCCCGAAGCAATCAGCGCGGTGGCAAATTGTCGGCAGGCCGGCATTCGCGTCAAAATGATTACCGGCGATCACGGCATTACCGCACAGGCGATCGGGGCACAGCTGGGTCTTGAAAATACCGAACGCTACCTGACCGGGCCCGAAATTGATGCGATGAACCAGGCCGACCTTCAACAGGCCATCGAAACCACCGACATCTTTGCCCGCACCAGCCCGGAAAACAAATTGCAACTGGTCATGGCGTTGCAGGCCGCAGGACGGGTGGTGGCGATGACCGGGGATGGCGTCAATGATGCCCCGGCACTCAAACGGTCCGATGTCGGCATTGCCATGGGCATATCTGGCACCGAGGCCGCAAAGGAAGCCGCAGAAATGGTGCTGGTCGATGATAATTTTGCCTCTATCGTCAATGCAGTACGCGAAGGACGCACGGTTTACGACAACCTGAAAAAATCGATCACGTTCCTGTTGCCGATCAATGGCGGGGAAACGCTTGGTGTTCTGGTTGCGCTGATGATGGGCGTCGTTTTGCCGATTTCGCCGTTGCAAATTCTTTGGGTCAATATGGTCAGTTCAATCGGGTTGGCATTGTCGCTGGCCTTTGAAAAGGCCGAACCCGACCTGATGGCACGCAAGCCGCGCAATGTTGCCGAACCGGTTTTGTCGGGCTTTCTGGTCTGGCGTATTGTGTTTGTGTCGCTGTTATTCATGGCGGGTATTTTCGGATCGTTCGAACTGGCACTTATGCAAGGGGCATCTGTTGAAACTGCGCGTACGGTTGCGGTCAATGTTCTGGTCGCGATGGAGGTCTTCTATCTTTTCAGTGTGCGTTATCTTGGTGGTACATCCTTGACCTTGCGCGGCATGGTCGTGACGCGACCGGTTTTGATTGCCATATCGTCGGTCTTTGTCCTGCAACTGATCTTTACCTATGTGCCGGTGATGCATTTCCTGTTTGAAACCCGACCGGTCAGCATTGTTGCGGGCATCGGGATCATTGGGGCCGGGATCGGGCTGTTTGTCATTCTCGAACTGGAAAAACTGGTGATCCGTGTTGTTACGGATCGAATTGGCAAAACGTGACCATTTTCTTTTAGACGCAGAGCGACTATCACTATCTCAAACATGATTTTTTGAGGATGATTTCGAATGCGCAGCGTCTTTGAACCAGCTCAGCATACAACGGTTCCGGTTACCGGTTCGGATCAGGTTTTTCCTGTGAACCGCATTTTCTGTATCGGTAAGAACTATGCCGAACATGTGCGTGAAATGGGATCGGACCCGTCTGATACCCCGCCATGTGTTTTCATGAAACCGGCCGATTGCCTGGTGGTTGGTGATGGTGATCTGCCCTATCCGTCGGCAACCGATGATCTGCATTACGAAGGCGAACTGGTGGTTGCCCTGTCCAAGGGGGGCAAGGATCTTGACCGTGCGGCGGTCGAAGATGCGATTTTCGGATATGCGGCCGGACTTGATATGACACGCCGCGATGTTCAGGCCGGTCTCAAGGAACGCCGTTTGCCGTGGGACATGGCTAAATCCTTTGACGGTTGTGCGGCGATTTCGGAAATCAAGCCGAAAGCCGATGCCGGTAACCCGCATGCCACCAATCTGAAACTTTCGGTCAATGGTGATGTGCGCCAGAATGACACCACTGCGAAAATGATCTGGCCGGTTGTCGATGCGCTGGTGCATTTGTCCACACTGATCGAATTGAAGCCGGGTGACCTTCTGTTCACCGGTACGCCCGAAGGTGTCGGTCAGGTTGTGCGCGGTGACCGTATGGATCTGGTGATTGCCGATGTTGCGGAACTGTCGGTAACGCTGAAATAAGCCTTTTGGTTTCTATAGACTTTCCGGGGTTGTGGGGCAGGGGCCTTTCCCCAACAAGACTTGAACGGAGCCCGTTTTGAAGATTGTAAGTTGGAATATCAATTCCGTGCGCCTGCGCATCGAACAGGTGGTCCGGTTTCTCGAAGACCAGCAACCCGATGCATTGTGCCTTCAGGAATTGAAATGCCCGGATGAACATTTCCCGCATGAGGCATTCGAAGCCGCCGGGTATGTTCATCGCCATAACCATGGCATGAAAAGCTATAACGGTGTGGCAATCGTATCGCGATTGCCCTTCGTTGAAACCGACATCACCCATTTCTGTGGCAAGGAAGATCGCCGCCACTGCATGGCGAAATTCGAAAACGGTGTCGAGCTTCACAATTTCTATATCCCGGCTGGCGGTGATGAGCCTGATCCGGCGATCAATGAAAAATTCGCCCACAAACTGTCCTTCATCGATGAAATGACCAATTGGTGGTCTGATCGGCGTGCCGCAGATCCGAACCGCAAGGCGGTTCTGGTCGGGGATTTCAATATCGCGCCGTCGGAAAATGATGTCTGGTCGCACAAGCAGCTTCTGCGTGTCGTCAGCCACACCCCGATCGAGGTCGAAATTCTCGAAAAGTTCCGCCAGTCCGGCGATTTCATTGATTCGGTTCGTGAAGTCGTGCCCGAACCCGAAAAGCTTTTCAGCTGGTGGAGCTACCGGGCGCGCGACTGGCGTGCAAGCAACAAGGGACGCCGTCTTGATCATGTCTGGATGACACCGAACATGGCCGGAACGGTGCGCACCGCATCGGTCTATGACCTTGCGCGTGATTGGGAAAAGCCGTCCGACCACGCACCGGTGGTTGTCGAATTCAATTTGTAATCACGGCTTGACCATCACACTTCCAAACAGCGGGCCAGGGTCATCCGGCCCGCTGTTTGTCATTTGAAATAACTTGATTGTCCTGCCAATCAGCGCAACTCTTTGGGGAGTATGAAGCAGGATAGGTGCCCATAAGGTCAATGTCGCACCGTTTCGATGACTAATTACGCAGGATACGGGCAATGAAAAAGATACTGTTTGGTTTGGCAGCGATCATCGTACTGGTCGTGGGCGGGCTTGTTTATGTCTATGTCAATCTTGATGACATCGTGAAAACGACGATCGAAAAGGCTGGAACGCGGGTGACCCTTGCGGATGTGACGGTCGATGCCGTATCGATCGAGACGACGCAAAATACTGCGGCCATCAAGGGGCTGGTGATCGGCAATCCCGAAGGATACAAAACCGACCATGCCTTTTCACTTGGCAATATTTCGGTACGTCTTGATGGATCGACACTGACCAGCGACACCATCCGCATCATCGAAGTGGTGGTGGACGCGCCAAGTGTGACCTATGAACTTGGCAATGGCAGTTCCAATATCGCGACCATTCAGCGCAACGTGGAAAGCTTTGTCCATCGTGTTTCCGGTCCGTCCGGTGGTCAGGGTGCAGATGACAGTGCTGCTGGCGAAGACGCCGCGTCCAGGCCCAAAATCATCATTGATAATGTGTATGTGCGCAACGGCAATGTCGGTGTTTCCGCAGCATTGCTTCAGGGCAAGTCACTGTCGGCCAATCTTCCGGAAATTCATCTCAAGGACGTTGGCAAGGAAGATAACGGAGCAACCCCGGCCGAAGTTGCCGGTGAAATCCTGACCGCGATCAACGCATCGGTGTTCAAGGCGGTTTCCAACCTTAATGTTGATGGCCTGCTGCAAGGCGTTGGCGATCTTGGCAAGGGCGTTGTCGGTGCAGTCGGTGCCGTTGGCGGTGCTGCCGGAACAGGTGGCGAGAAACTTAAAGACGGTGCCAATGCGCTTGGCGGGGCTGTCAAAGGATTGTTTGGCGGATCGTCCGACTGATCTTTTCTTTCTGCCGGATTTCCGGGATATATAATCAATCATGGCCTGATCGGGTGAAATACCCGGTCAGGCTTTTTTATGCGTTTTGCAACAGCTTGTGACCCGTTCGAGGAATGGGGCGGGATAAAATCGCGCGGGATCAATGGTCTGTGTTCGACCGTGAAGTATGAAGATTGTGAATTTTCTCTATCCCACTGCTTTTTTTCATGAAATTGACTTCTATATATCCTTGGATAGGGGTAATTATATCCCCGTCCATGTTGTGATGATGCGTTCGGGATATGAACTGGTTTCACATCCTTCTATTCGGGGTCGGTTCCGGGGATCTGAGGCACCGGGGATCTGATCGATGGCAAACAGAGCATGGAAAAACAGACAGGCAAAAACGACCTGTCAGGTGCATGTAAAAATCCGTCACATGATGACGCCAACATCACCGTCAAAAAATTGGGATTGGGATCAAAATGTCGGTCAGACAAGGAGTAATACCGATGAAAGCTAAACTGCTCGCTGTTGTGTCCGCCGCTGCCTTCTTGAGCGCGTGTGCAAATATGAACATTCCAGGGGTACGTGAGATGGCTGACGAAGGGTCGGCATTTGACGCAGCCCTCCATCAGAATTACGCCGACCTTGCCCAGGCAGAATATGACGAAGCCGATTGGGCGGATGCGCGGTACTTCACCAGCCGTGCCAAAATGGCTGCGATGAGCCAGGATACCGGCCCGCAGATGATTTCCGAACGTTCCCTGCCTGAAGGCAGCACCGGTGAAGTCGAAGTCGCGCGCAGCGACCTTCTGGCGGCACTTGATGCCGGTGGCCGTGAAAAGGCCGCAACGGCTGCTGCACGGGCACAGGCAAGCTTTGATTGCTGGTTGCAGGAACTCGAAGAAAACATCCAACAGGAAGACATCGACAATTGCCGTGCCGCCTTCTATCAGGCGCTGGCAATTGTTCAGGCAGAAATCGACACCGCACCGGCCCCGGTTGCCGCGATGGCAATGCCGGTTCCGATGAATGTCTATTTCGGCTTTGACAGTGCCACAATTGACGGCAAAGCTATGTCGGTCATTAACGGGATTGTCGAAGCATATGGCAAATACGACCCAGCTGCGATCAGTCTGGTTGCCTATGCCGACCGTGCCGGTGATGCAATGTATAACGATATTCTTGCAAAATCGCGTGTCGATGCGGTTGTAAAGGCGCTTCGTGATGGTGGTGTTCCGGCAAGCAAGCTTGCGATCAGCATCAGCGGCGAAGCCAATGTTCCGGTCGCAACCGAAGACGGTGTTGCCGAACAGGGTAACCGTGTCGTTGTTGTCACTTTCAAAGACAGCATGTAAGCACGTCAACGCAACAAGGGGATTTCATCCATGCGTCTTTTGATCGCACTACTTCTGCCCTGGTTACTGTTCTTTACCATCGGGCGCCCAATCGCAGGCGTCATCTGCCTGATTTTGCAGATTACCCTGATCGGCTGGGTACCGGCGGCGATCTGGGCTGTCTATTCGCTTAGTCAGTACAATACTGACAAGAAAATCAGCAGTGCCATGGGTGGCGGTCAGGACTAACTGACTGTGTTTGCCCCATATGGGCCAAACAGACATTCCCAAGAATAAAGGCAGGCCTTCGGGCCTGCCTTTTTGATTGTCCGGACGTGTGGTCGGGGCCGCTGGCATCAACGCAGATGGCGTCTGACCCCGCCGACAAAACGCCCGATCAGGCGCGATACAATCAGCCGGGTGATCATAAAGCTCGTCACGGCAAGGGCGGCGGGCCAATACCATGCCTGAACTTCCGGACGGGTACTTTGATCAACCAGCCCGTAAATGACGGCTGCCATCGCGCTTGCGGCAATAAAGGCGGTTCGTCTGCGATAGCGCGCAATAAAGGGGCCCAGCATCCACATTTGATCAGTGCTGACCGCCGCCAATGTCGCGCGCAAGGCGGGCGGCAAAATCATCGGTCATGCCCGATACATAATCCAGGATCACCAGATACAGATCATAAAGCGACGCACCGATCGGCATGGCATCATTGCCGATCAGTTCCCGAACACGTCCGGCCCGATAGGGAATGTCTGCTTCTGATCGGGCTTTGTGGACGTCAAGTGCGGTTTTGCAGAATGTCTCAAGCAGGGTTTCAAGATGGGCAAAGGCGCCGACCTCGATCTGGACCTTGCGGCGGTTCAGGATGATCTGTTTTTCCGAGAATGACTTGGCAGTGGCGATCAGCTCGTTATAGGGGCCATCGGCACAGGCAAGAAGATCGCCTTTCCACATACCTGCCAGAAGTTCTTCCTCGTGGCGGACAAAGGCATCGACAAGCGCATCAAGAAGACCCGACATGATCTTGCCGCGCAGGAAGGATATCTTGCGGCTGATATTCTGCTCGCGGTGATATTCGGCGGGAAGGTCCCCTTCGATACAGGGGCGCAGCATCTTTTCCAGCGTCTCGAACTCCACCAGTTCAAGCTCGACCCCGTCCTCGATATCAATCAGGGCATAGCAAACATCATCGGCGGCCTCGACCAGATAAACCAGCGGATGGCGGCAAAATGCCTGGTCGCTTGTCCGGATCAGGCCGGTGGCATCGGCCACTTCTTCAAGCAGTGCGAATTCCTTCTGGAATGCCCCGAATTTCTTTTTCTGGGGAAACGGGCTTCCCGATGCCGACCACGGATATTTCAGGAAACTTGCCAGCGTCGCATAGGTCAGCCGCATCCCCCCATCATACAGACCAGTCCGTTTGTTGGTCAAAAGCCGGAACCCTTGCGCATTGCCTTCATAGGTCGTCAGATCGGCAAACTGTTCACGGGACAGGCTGCCGGTAAAGGCCGGGTCGGCATCGATAAACCACTGGCGGATGGCATATTCACCGGCATGGCCAAATGGCGGGTTGCCGATATCATGACAAAGGGCGGCGGCCTGAACGATGGCGGCCATGTGATCGGGGTCGATGGTATCAGGCAGGCTGCCCTTTTCCGAAAGGCGATGACCAACCATCAGGCCAAGCGACCGGCCGATACACGAAACTTCAAGACTGTGAGTCAGGCGGGTATGGACATTGTCATTTTCGGGCAACGGGTGAACCTGGGTCTTGCGTTGCAGGCGCCGGAACGCGGCCGAGAAAATGATGCGGTCATAATCCTTGTGAAAATCGGACCGGCCAAAAGCGCCGACACTGGAATGACGGGTGCCAAGCCGTGCGGGTGACAACAGTTTTTGCCAGTTCATCATCGCAGTCATCGTGTTTTGGGCCTTCCCGCCGGTTCCGAGCTTCTTTCACATGTGGGGCCTTTATGCCCGTTGTTGGTAAATAAGCATTTTAAATTTCGCAGATTTCCAAAAGAAAACGGCGCATCTTGTGACGCGCCGTTCTCAATATTGGTTGGTGTGTCGGGTTTATGCACCCAGACCCTTTTCCATGATCAGATCAAGGCGGCGTGCAAAGCTGACCGGATCGGGCAGGGCTTCGCCTTCGAGAATGCGAGCCTGATCAAGCAGCAACTGGGCCGCATCATTAAGAATCGGTGCCTTTGCATCCTTGATGGCAATGTCAGACAGCTTTTTGATCAGGCTGTGCTTCGGATTGATTTCAAGGATACGCGGGCTGATTTCATCAACGCGGTTATGTTGTTTCATCAACCGTTCCATCCGCAGATCCATGCCGGTTTCATCGGCAATCAAGCAGCAGGCCGAACTGGTCAGACGATCAGATTCCCGAACGTCCTTAACACCGGTGCCAAGGGCGATCTTGATCGATGCGATCAATGCATCAAGTGACGCGTCGCTGGCGGCATCGTCCTTTTTATCGTCCTTGGCGTCATCCTTGTCATCGGATTTGACGTCATTGAGATCGGCACCGCCACGGGTGACCGATTTGAAGTCCTTTTCTTCAAACTGGCCAACTGACGGCATCCAGAATTCATCGACCGGATCGGTCAGAAGCAGGACCTCGATCCCCTTGGCGGCAAAGCCTTCAAGCTGCGGGCTGCGTTTCAGGGCTTCGATATCTTCGCCGCTGATATAGTAGATGGCCTTCTGGCCTTCTTTCATGCGTTCGACATATTCCGAAAGCGTGGTCCAGCCATCGCCATGGGTCGAACGGAACTTGGCGATCTTGAGGATGCGCGCACGGTTGGACTGGTCTTCGTAAAGCCCTTCCTTGACCACGGCACCAAAGTTTTCCCAGAAGGTGTCAAACCCTTCGGCGTCCTTCTTGGCAGCTGTTTCCAGTTCGGACAGGACCTTTTTGGTCAGGCCGTTCTTGATCTTGGTCAGGACGGGGTTGTGCTGCAACATCTCGCGCGAGACGTTAAGCGGCAGGTCCTGGCTGTCGACTACACCGGAAACAAAACGCAGCCATGGTGGCAGCAATTCGTCTGCACCTTCGGTGATGAAGACCTTGCGGACATAAAGTTTCAGGTGGCCTTTGCGCTGCGGATCATAAAGATCGAACGGCCGCATGGTCGGAAGGTAAAGAAGGCCGGTATATTCAATCGCGCCTTCGGCCTGATAGTGGATGGTTTTCCAGGGATCATCAAACGCATGCGAATTGTGTTTGTAGAATTCCTTGTACTGTTCCTCGGTGACTTCGGATTTCGGACGGGTCCAAAGTGCGGATGCCTCATTGAGGGTCTCGTCACCATCGGCCTTCATCAGAACCACCGGAATGCCGATATGATCGGAATAGGTTTTGACGATATGGCGGAGCTTGTATTCTTCGGTGAATTCCTTGAATTCGTCGGTCAGATGCAGGGTGATCTGGGTGCCGCGGCCTTCCATTTCGGCTTCGGAAATGGTGTATTCGCCCTTGCCGTCCGATGACCACTTCCATGCCTGGTCTTCGCCGGCCTTTCGACTTACGACATCAACCCGGTTTGCCACCATGAAGGCGGAATAGAAACCGACACCGAACTGACCAATCAGGTCGACATCCTTCGGATTGTCGGATTTGGAGACCGCATCAAGGAACTTGGCAGTGCCGGAGTTGGCAATGGTGCCAAGATTGTCGATCAGGTCTTCCTTGTTCATCCCGATCCCGTTATCGGCAATCGTCAGAACATTGCGGACATTGTCTGTCAGAAGGCGGACCTTGAATTCAGCGTCCCCTGCGAGCAGTTCCGGTTTGGCAATCGCTTCGTAACGCAGTTTGTCGCATGCATCCGAAGCGTTGGAGATCAGCTCGCGCAGGAAGATGTCCTTGTTTGAATACAGCGAATGGACAACGATATCGAGCAGTCGGCTGACCTCGGCCTCGAACCGCATTTTTTCTTCCGTCATGACCTCTTTATTCTCCTTTGTTTCAAGCGTCTGTTGAACTTCCCCGCAATCGGCAGAAGTTGCAACACTTCAACGGGCTACACGAAATAGCAATGTGACCTGTTATTGCTACTGACCGCGCTTGATATGCGTCAACGCACCTTGCAGCGCAAGTCCTGTATCCTAAGTATAGATATAGACGGTTTTTCAAAAGGGGCGCGTAAACCAAAACCCAAGCGTTCCTGAATTTCCCGGGACAGCAAATGGACCGGGGTAAACGGCAGGGTGCAACGCCCTGCTTTGCGTCCAAGGCTTTAAACAGGAGGCCGTATCATGAAGGTTCCCGTTCAAATCACCTACCGTGATGTTGATCAGTCTGATGCGCTTGACGAGCGTATCCGTTTCAAGGTGCAAAAACTGGAAGAAACCTTCGATCGCATGACCAGTTGTCATGTTGTGGTGGAACGACCCCAAGCATCCCATAACCACGGTAACCGTTTCGCCGTACATTTCGGGATCAATGTGCCGGGCAAGGAAATCATGGTAAAGCGTGACAGTGCTGATCATGCCCATGAAGATGTCTATGTCGCGCTTAAAAACAGTTTCCAGGCCGCACGCCGACAGCTCAAGGATTATGCGGACAAGATGCGTAACCATTAATGACCCGACCGGTGATGGTCGAATGCTAATGACCGACCGGCATTGATTGGCGGGGCGACCTTATGGTCGCCCCGTTTTGCTTTTGGGGGCTGATTTGTTTGAGCCTGATCTTGCGGTTTTCCGGCAAATGCGGTGGTGGCGCGAGAAGGGCAAAGCACAAAAGTCGCAGTCGGACAAATATCGGGCTTTCGAGTGCCGGGTTTTGGCTGTTTTTATCGGTCAGGATGCAACAGCGGTTCGAAGCTGCTGGCTGCTGTTCGGATACCGGGCATCACGCAATGCGCCGGCCCACCATTTCAGGTCGCTCACCATGTGATGCAGTGCCTGGTTTGTGCTTTCCTGGTCGATTGGGTTTCCGTCTTCGTCAAAGCGGTCCCAGACGTTTGCAAAGCTCACCACGTCGCGCATGGTCACGGCATGAAGTTCGGCAAAGACAAGACGCAATTGCTCGACCGCGCGCAATCCCCCTGACATCCCGCCATAGGAAACAAAGGCGACCGGCTTGCGACGCCATGGCTGTTTGGCTGCATCAATCAGCAATTTCAGCTCGCCGGTAAAGCTGTGATTGTATTCCGGTGTCACGACGATAAAGGCATCGGCCTCTGAAAGGGCGGTGTGCAGTTCATCAATGCCCGGATGTTCTGCACGCGTATGTGCCGCCGGAAGGTTCAGGACAGCCGGATCAATCGTATCAAGTGAAAGATCGCGATCCGATCCGAGTGTTGTCAGTACCCAGCGCGCAACCATGTCACAAAGCCGCCCCTCTCGTGCACTGCCATAGATGATGGCGACATTGAATGTTTCTTTCACGGATTTGACTCCTTGATAATTTCGCTTCAATGCGTAAGCTTCTAGAACCTCAACTAATGTTAAGGTCAACAACGAAATTCGATACCTGTCAGAAGGCAGGATGCAGGAGGGGGAAATGGCCGGAAGCGGTGTATTACAGCGTTATCTGAGCGTCGGGGAAGTCGCCAGCCGCTGCGGGATTGCGGTTTCGGCTGTGCATTTTTATGAACGCAAAGGTCTGATCAGTTCGATCCGTACCGATGGCAATCAACGCCGGTTTCACCGCGGCGTGTTGCGCAAGCTTGCCATCATCAAGGTCGCGCAGAAAACCGGGATACCGCTTTCTGAAATTGCAGAAGCCTTTGACAAATTGCCCCATAACACGGTCCCCAATGCCAAGGACTGGGAAAAGCTGTCTTCGCAATGGCGCGATGACTTGAACGAGCGGATCGATCAACTGACCCGGCTTCGTGATCAGTTGGGGCAATGTATTGGCTGTGGATGCCTGTCGATATCAGATTGCCCGCTGCGCAACCCGGCAGATGAGTTGGCAAAGGATGGGCCAGGGGCACCGTTGCTCGAACACGGGAAATAGTGAAACTCAGTTTGCGTTAGTACCTAATTGCGTTGCTCGATATAGGTGTTACCCGAGTTGCTCAGCATGATGCTGCCCTTGGTAATGTGGACAAGCTGCTTTTGTTGGTTGATGCGCGTTCGAAACCCCTTGTGAGCAGGGAAGAAGTCTTTGTTCTTGGCTTGATTGCAAACGGAACAAAGGAACGCGATGTTCGTAATGTCAAAGGCGGCAAGGTCGGCAAATAGGATTTCTGTTCCGCTGTTATCGAGTACGATGCCGCTATCGTTTTGAATCCCCGACATTGCCCAGTGGGCAACCTTTACCTCGTCGGAATCATAGTCTTTTTCAATGGCGTCTGGGGTCGTGTAGATCGCCTTGATAAGTTCGTAACCTTCGTCCGAGTTGTCGGCGAGAATCCCGGTCAGGTTGTCGTAATCAGGCAGACGCAAGACCGATTTACCAAGCTTCAAGTTCGCTACGTTTCCGTCCGGCGAGACATAGTTATCCTTTTTGTTTGCCTCGTTTGCGAGTTCTGTAAACCGCCGCCACCCGGCATAGGTGGCACCAGTGAGTGCCTGAAGCAGCGCCGATTTGGGAAACAGATGATCAGCCTCTGCAAATACGGTGGGTAAGATGCGCTCGCAGCATGGGCATTTGAAGCAGTTTTCTACGCCGCGCCCGAAATCCTGATCAGGAACTTTGGCGATGCCAAATCGCCATGCATTGAAGTATCCAGCGGTTTCAGGGCCGGGGATGAAAGGGCTAAATTTTTCACGCGTCGATACTTTGAACAGAACAATCATTCGGTGTTGGTCCTAGTACTTACTGGGGGTGTCAGATCTTGGGACGTCGGAATAGACGCCATTCCTTTAGCGGGGCGTCAAAAGGTCCGAGACCGATATTCGGCAAGCCGGGCTTATGCTGTTTTGCCGGTGGCTGGAGGAGCTTGCGCCACCAATATTCCCAATCTTCATTATCCGCAGGAAGTTCTGGTTCAACGTTTGGATTGTGAGGGTCGACTGGTTTTGTTTGACTGGTTTCTTCCCACTCTGGCTCGACTTGACGTTTGACAGCCTTGGCAGCGACTGATGGCCATGTGCCTGCCTGGCCTTCGTTGTCGTCGTCAGAATCGGGGTTGCTCATCGGGGCCTCCTGCAAATGGTTTGGGGTGTTGACGGGGGAGGAAACACGATGTGACGAACTTTGCTGAAAGCTTGACATTGCGCCGGTTCGCGTGTTGAAAGGCCCAAAGATTGCGATGGTCCTGATCAATGGGCTGTCGATTGGAAAAGTTTGATGCAGATTTCAACCCGAACCGGTCCTCGTATCCTTGCCATATTGGGGCCGACCAACACCGGCAAGACCCATCTGGCCATGGAACGGATGTTGGCGCATACGACCGGGATGATCGGGTTCCCGTTGCGGCTTTTGGCGCGTGAAAACTATGATCGCGCAGTGGCCAAGGTCGGCAAGGGGGCGGTGGCGCTGATCACCGGCGAAGAACGTATCTTGCCGAAAACCGCACGCTATTTCCTGTGTACCGTCGAAGCCATGCCCGTGGCCAAGCAGGTCGATTTCCTGGCAATTGACGAAATCCAGATGTGTGCGGACCCCGAACGCGGGCATGTCTTTACCGACCGGCTGTTGCATGCGCGCGGGCGCTCAGAGACCATGTTCATGGGGGCGGAAACCATCCGGCCGGTGATCCGCAAGCTGGTTGATAATGTCGAATTTGATCGGCGCGAACGGTTTTCGACCCTAAGCTATAACGGATCGAAGAAGATCCAGCGCCTTCCGGCCCAGTCGGCTGTGGTGACCTTTTCGGCACAGGAAGTCTATGCGGTGGCCGAACTTGTGCGCCGTCAAAAGGGCGGGGCTGCGGTGGTTCTTGGCGCGCTGAGCCCGCGCACCCGCAATGCCCAGGTCGAAATGTTCCAGAATGGCGAGGTAGAGCACCTGATTGCGACCGATGCCATCGGCATGGGGCTTAACCTTGATCTTAACCACGTTGCCTTTGCCGCGCTGACCAAGTTTGACGGCAAGTTCAATCGCGGTTTGACAGCGGCTGAAACTGCGCAGATCGCCGGGCGTGCCGGCCGTCACATGAATGACGGGACATTTGGGGTTACCGGCAACCTTTCGGGCATTGATCCCGATATCATCGAACAGATCGAAGCCCACGAGTTCGAACCGCTTGCCAAAGTATTCTGGCGCAATGCGCGGCTTGATTTCCGGTCAGTGGATGCGTTGCAGAAATCGTTGCGCCGGCGATCGGATGACCCGACCCTTATTCTGGCGCGCGAGCCGGTTGATGAAATCATGCTCGATCATCTGGCGCATAACGAAGATGTCGCACGCATTGCCTCGGCCCCGGATCGGGTACAGTTATTGTGGGAAGTCTGCCAGATTCCCGACTTCAGAAATATCCATACCGATGCCCATCCAAGGCTGCTAACATCTATCTATCGCTATCTTGCGAAACCCGGAAGCAAACTGCCCATCGACTGGTTGGGCGAACAAGTCTTGCGTCTGGATCGTTATGATGGTGATATCGATCAGTTGTCATCACGTTTGGCAGGTATTCGCGTCTGGACATATGTATCGCACAAGCATCACTGGCTCGAAGATGCCAATCATTGGCAGGAACGCACGCGGGCCATTGAGGATAAGCTCTCAGATGTGCTACATGAACGCCTGACCCAAAGGTTCGTTGACAGACGGACCTCGGTTTTATTGAAAAGTCTCAAGGACAAGTCTGAACTCATGTCTACCATCACTGCGAATGGTGAAGTACAGGTCGAAGGTGAATTTGTCGGCCGTCTTGATGGATTCCGTTTCATCCCTGATGAAACCGATGCTGCTTTCGAAGGCAAGGCTATTGCCAGTGCCGCACGTCGCGCGCTGACCGGCGAAATCGCCCAGCGTGTCAAACAACTTGAAACCGACGAAGACGACAAGTTCGCGGTGAATGGGCAGCTTGATGTCCTTTGGAACGGTGCGCAGGTTGGCGTGCTGAAAAAAGGTGACACAGTTCTGTCGCCCGAAGTTCAGGTGATCGACAGCGAGTTCTTTGACGGTCCGACACGTGAACGTGTGCGCACCCGTTTGCAGAATTTCGTCAATGCCCATATCGAAGCGCGCCTTAAAATGCTGACCCGCCTGCGCGATTGTCAGTTGTCCGGTCCGATTCGCGGTCTTCTGTTCCAGCTGAACGAAGGTCTGGGCTGTGTTCCGCGCTCGGAACTTGAAAGCCTGGTCAAGGACCTGTCGGACGAAGACCGCAAGGCACTTGCCAAACTTGGCGTGCGTCTGGGTGTTGAAACCGTCCATGTGCTTGATGCGCTGAAACCCGATCCGGTTGAGCTGCGCGGTATTCTTTGGGCAGTTGCCCGTGAACTGGATGCGCTTCCGGAATTGCCGCCGGCAGGCCGGACATCGGTTCCGAACGATCGTGCCAATTCCAAGGGCTTTTACCTTGCTGCTGGCTATATGCCGGTTGGTCCGCTTGCGGCACGTGTGGACATGCTTGAACGTTTCGCAGCCCTTCTGCGTCAGAAGGCCCGTGAAAACGACGGCAAGGTACGTCCTGATCCCGATCTGCTGTCACTTCTGGGCTGCACGGTCGAGCAGGCCGAAGGCGTATTTACCGCTCTTGGCTGGCGTGCCGAGGTAACCAAGGTCAAGAAATCCGAACTTCTTGCCAAGGAAGCCGAGAAAAAGGCCGAAGAAACCGCCAAGGCCGATGCCGAAGTCAAAACCGAAGAAGCTGCACCGGCTGAAAGCGCCGAAACAGCACCGGCAAATGACGCCGCATCCACCGACACCGCAGAAGCAACCCCGGCCGAGGCCGCGGAAACCGATGCGGATGGCGATGAGCTGGTCGAGGTCAAATACTTTGTCCGTGTTGATCGCCGCAAGCGTGGCGGTGCCGGTCGTGGTCAGCAGCGTGGTCCGCGTCAGGATGCACGCGGCAAAGGCGGTCCCAAGGGCAAGGGCGGCAATCGTCCGAACCATGGTGGCAAGGGTGGTCGCGGTGGCAAGCCGGGCGGACGTGGCCCGGCCCCGGACAAGGGCAACCAGATCAACGAAGATTCTCCGTTTGCCAAGCTTAAGGAGATGCTCGAAGCCAAAGGCTGATAGCATCCTGGAAATCGGAATTGAACGGCGATCCTTGCGGGTCGCCGTTCTGCGTTCTATGTCTTTATAATCACTTGATGCAGGATCGGATGGTTGTGAACGAACAGTCAGAAAAGCTCAGGGTCGACAAATGGCTTTGGCATGCCCGGTTTTACAAAACCCGGTCATTGGCCAGCAAAGCCTGCCAGTCCGGGCATATCGTTCTGAATGGTCAGTCCGTCTCCAAGGCAAGTGCCACGGTCGTCGCCGGTGACCGGTTGCAGTTCTTTCAGGGGCCGCATTTGCGTGTGGTCGAAGTCATCGCCCTTGGCGAACGTCGCGGGCCCGCCCCGGAAGCCCAGGGCTTGTATGTGGACCATTCCCCCCCAAGATTACCGAAAAAGGAAGTTGCGTCAGATATACGAACCGCACCGGTTGCGGAACGCGAAGCCGGTGCCGGACGCCCGACCAAGGCAGAGCGCCGGGCGCTTGACCGGCTGCGGGGTGACAGGGATGTCGGCTAGGACTTTTTAAGTTTTTTCTGATATTTAGGTGATCTCTGCGACTTAACGCCAGGATGGCAAGAATACAAAATTATCCGGTTGTGTCTGGTGCACGAATTTCTTGCACTGGGATTAGTGATCGGCTATGTATCCTATCTGATGGTATAATATCACCACTTTAGGATGGTATTTTCTGCATAACCTGGAGCATCCCCGCTTTATGACACGTCGTCCGGGCTTGAATATCGGGACATTGTCGCATCTGCGCACCGGCCGTTTTTCGCTGTTGATTGCCGCATTGGTGATCAATCTGCTGTCGCTTGCGCTGCCGATTACCCTGCTTCAGGTTTATGACCGTGTTCTGCCGCATAATTCCATACCGACGCTTACCTTGCTGATCCTTGGCGTTCTTGGCGCTCTTTTGATCGAGGCTGTGCTGCGTCTTGGCCGGGCCTATATTTCTTCGCTGTCGGCGGCGAAATTCGAACATGAAAGTTCGCAAAAGGCCGTCGGTCATTTGCTTTCGGCAAGTCTGATCGACTATGACAAGACCGCACCGGGGCTGCATCTTCAGCGTTTGAACAGTCTTAATCTGCTGCGCGATTTCTATTCCGGTCAGGCGATCGGCGCGATCGTTGACCTTCCGTTTGTCGTGCTGTTTCTGGCCTTGATTGCGGTTATTGGCGGGGTGCTTGTTGCCGTGCCGGTCGGCATATTGCTTGCCTTCTTTCTGACCGCGATGATTTTGGGCCATCAGTTGCGTGCCGCCCTGGACAAGCGCAGCCAGTCTGACGAACGCCGGTACAACTTTATCATCGAGACCCTAACGGGCATTCACACCATCAAGTCGATGGCGATGGAAAACCTGATGGTGCGCCGTCATGAACAGCTTCAGGAACAATGTTCGGGGGATGACCTGATTGCGGCGCGTTCGGCCCATGCGGCGGTCAATGCCAGTGCAACCTTTTCGATGCTGACCATGGTGATGGTTGCCGCGATCGGCAGTGTGCTGGTGATCAATGGTGACCTGACCGTTGGTGGACTTGCGGCCTGCACCATGTTGTCGGGGCGCTCGATCCAGCCATTGCAGCGCGCCATGAGCCTGTGGACACAGTTCCAGAATATCCGTGTTGCCCGTCAGCGCGTGAATGAACTGTTTGAAATCAAACCCGAAGACAGCGCGGTAACCGCGGAAATGCCGCTGCTTGAAGGCAAGATCGAATTGCGCAATCTGGGCTTTTCGCATGCCGACGGAAAGAAGATCTTTGACCGGCTTGATCTGGTGGTTGAACCGGGGGATTCAGTGGCGATCACTGGCGATAACGGGACCGGCAAAACCACATTGCTGTGGCTTTTGATGGGGGCATTGCGCCCTGACAGCGGTGACATATTGCTCGATGGTAAAAATCCGTCCGACTATACGGCGGAATCAACGCGCCGCCAGATCGCCTACCTGCCGCAACATGGCGTGATGTTCAAGGGCACCATTCTTGAAAACATTACCGGTTTCCGCAAGGAAATCGGTGTGGACAGGGTGGTTGAAATTGCCCGTCGTCTTGGCCTTGATGACATTGTCATGCGCATGCCCGAAGGCTATGACACCGAAGTCGGCGGACAGGCATCCGAAACACTGCCGCGTGGCGTGAAACAGCGTATCGCGGTTGCGCGGGCACTGATTGATTATCCGCGCATCGTGCTGTTTGACGAAGCCAACAGTTCGCTTGATATGGCTGGTGACAACATCATGGCCAGCCTGATGCTGGAACTGAAAAAGCACTGCACCCTTGTCATGGTGTCGCACCGGCCGTCGCTGATTGCACTGGCAAACAAGCAATACCGGATTGTCGACCATCATCTTGTGCCGGTTCTCAAACGCAGCAATGCCCGCGTTACCCGTGCAGAATCGAACTTCAGTGCACCAGTAGAGACGGGGGCACAATGAAACAGCTCGAAAACATGAACTATGCGCTGGGCTATCGCATGGGAATGGCAAGCATTGATGCCCAGTCGGATTTCGATGCCTGTCTTTGGCCGCTGCTTCAGGCACTTGGCTGGCGCGGGTTGCCCCGCCAGGTCGCAGAAGCCCTGCCGCATCTGGACCAGACGCTTGATATCACGGATTTCCGCAACGTTCTTGCGCATCTGAACTATCAGTCGCGCGAAATTGACGCGACCTTCGATCAGATTGACGAACGCATGATGCCCTGCCTGTTCGTGCCCGATAACGGCACCGCACTGGTGGTCATTCGCCCCGAAGATAACGGTATCCGGGTTTTTGATGGCGGAACGGATCGTGAAATGGTCATCCGGTCGTCTTCGCTGCCGGGCAAGCTCTATCAATTCACGATGGCCGATCGCCGGGCCCGCTATTTCGAAGATGACAAGCGCGGCTGGTTTGGCGGCATTGCCGCACGGTTTTCCTCGCTCGGTTATCAGCTGCTGCTGCTTACGCTTGTTCTCAACATCATGGCACTGGCAACGCCGGTCTTTGTTATGGGCATTTATGATCGGGTGATTGGAACCCGGTCCATTCCGATGCTGATCCAGTTTTCAATCGGGATCGTGATCGTCATGGTTCTGGGCTGGATCCTGCGGTCCTTGCGCAGTCAGATCGTCAGTCATTTTGGTGCCCGTCTTGATACGCTGGTCAGTGGCGCGATCTTTGAACGGTTGCTGTCGTTGCCGCCGACCTTTACCGAACGGGCACCGGTCGGGGTACAGATTTCACGTATTCGCGACTTTGAAAGTGTGCGTGAATTCTTTACCGGGCCGATGGCCATGGTGATGCTTGAAATGCCGTTTGTGCCGATCTTCCTGATTGCGATGTTCTATCTGGGGGGCTGGCTGGCAGTCATTCCGATTGTCCTGATGGCGGTCTTCCTGTTGATCGGCGTCATTGCCTTTCCGGTTGTTTCGCGCCGGGTGGTCGAACTTGGCCGTCATGGGGCCAGCCGCCAGGAATTCCTGGTCGAAACGGTCGGCAAGATGTCGGTTTTGAAATATACCGCATCCGAGAAACGCTGGCTGGCACGGTTCCGCGACATATCCGCCGATACGGCCTATGCCGGGTTCCGGGTTTCGATGGTCAATAATATCATCAACACATCAGCCCAGATCCTGATGATTTCTGCGGGTGCGCTGGTTCTGGCATTTGGTGCAGACCAGGTGATGAATGCGCAAATGAGTGTCGGTGCGCTTGTGGCCTCGATGATGCTGGCCTGGCGTGTTCTGGGGCCGATCAACCAGGCCTTCCTTGGTTTACCGCGTCTGGCACAGCTGCGCGGAAGTGTCCGCCAGATCAACCGGCTGATGAACCTTCAGCCCGAAGGCGATCTTGTGCCGCGCTCGGTCGAGCAGCGCCGCTTTGAAGGTGCGATTACGTTTTCGCGCGTCAGTTTCCGCTACAGCTCGGATTCCGATCCGGCACTGGTCGGGGTCAATTTTGACATCAAACCCGGACAGGTCGTTGCCGTGGTTGGGGCCAATGGTGCGGGCAAATCATCCCTGATCAAGCTGGTGGCAGGCATGTATCAGCCCCAGGCCGGTGCGGTCCTGATCGACGGGGCGGATATCCGCCAGATGGATCCGCAAACCCTGCGTCAGGCCATTTCCTATGTGCCGCAGGATATCGAATTTTTCCGGGGATCGATCGCCCAGAACCTGCGTCTGGCCAATCCGGTCGCATCGCCTGATGACCTGCGCATGGCGTGCATGTCTGCGGGCATTTTGCAGGAAGTCGAAGCCTTGCCCGACGGGTTTGATACCCGTGTCGGTGATCAGCATTCCTCGCGGTTTTCGGCAAGTTTCCTGCAACGGCTGGCTTTGGCGCGCGCCTTTGTGCGTGAAGCCCCGATCATTTTGTTTGATGAACCGACCAACGGTCTGGATCAGCGCGCCGATCGCGCCTTCCAGCACACAATCAACCGGTTGCGTGGCGGGTCGACCATTTTCCTGATTACCCATCGGCCAAGTCACCTTGATCTGGCCGACCGCATACTTGTTCTTGAAGCCGGACAGCTGCGTGGCGACGGCCCGCCCGAACGGATCAAGCAACAGGTGATAGACGGAGGCTACCTATGAGTGATGCAGCTGTGCAGAATACTGCGATTGAACGGTTCCGCCGGTCCCGTCGCATGGCGCGTTATCTTTCGCATGCCGTTCTGCTTGAAGAAGGCGGTATTTCGGTCTTTATCCGCTCGGCCATGGTGCTGCTATCGGTGGGCTTTCTTGCGCTTGTTGCCTGGGCAGCCACCACCGAGATCAAGGAAACGGCCATTACATTCGGCCAGGTGATGCCAACAGGTGCGGTCAACAAGATCCAGCATCTTGAAGGCGGCATCATCGAACAGATCATGGTGCGTGACGGCGATCTTGTTGAAAAAGGTCAGGTTCTTGTCCGGCTCAAGGCCGACGGCGCGCAGGCCGAACTGTCCCAGACGGAAACCAAGCTTGGCAACCTTCAGCTCGAAGCGGAACGCTATCGTGCCCTTGCCGAAGGCCGCGACCCGGACTTTGCCAGCCTGCTTGCGCAATATCCGGAACTCGCACGCAATCAGCAGGAAATCTATAACATCCAGACCGAACTTGATCGCAACCAGAACGAAATCCTTCAGGTCCAGATCAAGGAACGCAACGCCGAACTTGCCCAGCTCAGTGAACAGGAAGCAACGCTTCGCAAATCGGTTGATTTGCTAAGCCAGGAAGTCACCATGCGCCGTTCGCTTTATGAACAGGGGCTGAATTCCAAGGTGCTGTTCCTCAATATCCAGCGTGAACTGAACGAAGCCCAGGGCAATCTTTCAGGGGTCGTTGCCGAACAGGCCCGGGCCCGCGAAACCATTGCCGAGGCCAAGCTGCGTCTGAATGAACTTGAAAAAAGCCAGCGCGAAGAAGCAATTACCGAGCTTGGCCGGCTGGGCGGTGAAATTGCCCAGACCCGCGAGGCATTGCGCAAATTGCGTGATCGCGTTGCCCGCCTTGAAATCGTTGCGCCTACGCGAGGTTATATCAAGGGCCTGCAATTCACCACGATCGGCGGGGTGATTGCCCCGGCGCAGATCGTGATGGAACTGGTGCCGGTTGACGATGACCTGATTGCGGAAACCCGCATCTCGACCGAAGATATCGGTCATGTCCATCTTGGGCAGCCGGTGACGGTCAAGGTCAGTGCCTTTGACTTTATACGTTATGGTGGTATTTCCGGCGAATTGGTATCGATCTCTGCATCTACTTTTATTGATGAGGAAGGACAACCATATTATAAAGGAAAGGTCGCGCTTGATACCGACATGGTTGGTGAAGGCGCTTCGGCTCAACGGATCATACCGGGCATGACTGTGCAGGCAGACATCCAGACCGGGGAACGTACCCTTCTTCAGTATTTGCTGAAACCTGTGTATGTCTCGCTTGATCAGGCGTTCAAAGAACGATGAGCTTTCATTTGGTCCCGCTGGAAATGCCGAAACCATTTCTACTGCCTGGCCGCACAAAACTCTGGCATGTGTCAGGGTGTCTATACTAAGGTATAGAAGTGTGAGTCGGGTTATACCCGTCTTGCGTTTCACGGAGAATGGGTTAGATGGCGGACGATCCTCGCGATACGGAAAATTCACGCAGTGAAGATATCAGCAGCGTCAATGAGGAAGCGACGCCAGAAGAGCTGATGCGCGTGGAGGAACAGGATGGGGAAAGTAATGAACTGGTCGAACTTCATGACGACCTGAACAATACTGCTCGTCCGCCCGAAGAGGAACTTGGCTCTGTCCATTATGGCAACCAGGTTTTCAACCCCCAGGCCGAAGCCCAGCAAGCCTTCCGTCGCCAGAATGCCGCGACCCAGCGCCAGGAACGCGTCCAGGCAGAAGAAGCCACCGAAAAACAGTCAATCGCCCAGGCGATAAATGCCGAGATTGAAAACAATCTTGATACGGTCGATGGAACCTTTGACGGCAATCTTGACAGCTTCGGTCATGACGACATTTCGCTGAAATCCGATCCCAGCACGATCGAGCTGCCTGAAATCCCGCTTTCGACCAGCGACACCAACCAGTTGCGTGGTGATCGTGAACAGCCGCGCGGCACCGGCCGCGGCGAACGCGGACCCGATTTCGTCCCGTCCGGGGAAGAAGCACCTGCGACCGATGCGGATGCAACCGCCCTTGCAGATGATGCAGCCCAGTCCGAGATCACCGATGATGCGATCACAGATGACGTGATCGAGGTCGAAAAAGTCGCCGACGCGCCGACACTCTCGGCCGGCAATGTTACCGGGTCGGAAGACAGTGCCATTTCGCTCAATGTGTCTGCTGCGCTTAATGACCTTGATGGCGGAAGTGAAACACTCTCGGTGGTGATCTCCGGCGTGCCCGAAGGTGCTATTTTGTCGGCCGGTACCAATAATGGCGATGGCACCTGGTCTGTTCCGGCAGGGCAGCTTGGCGGATTGAAAATCACGCCGCCGGAAAATTACAGCGGCAGTTTCAACCTCACCGTAACCGCAACCAGCCGCGAAGCAAATGGCAGCACGAGCTCGACCTCTTCAAGCTTCACGGTTGATGTTGCCGGCGTTGCCGACGGCGCGACGCTTGATGTTTCGGATGCTTCCGGACGCGAAGACAGCGCGATTGCACTTGATATCGATACCGAACTTCTCGATGGCAGCGAAAGCATTTCCGTCAAGATTACCGGTGTCCCGGACGGCGCCACACTTTCGGCCGGGACCAACAATGGCGATGGCAGCTGGACGCTCAGCCCGGATCAGCTCGAAGGCCTGACCATCACCCCGGCACCGGATTTCAGTGGCGAAATCGACCTCTCGGTCCTTGTCTCGACCACCGATGGCGACGACACCGCCGTTGTGATGGAAGAAATCAAAGTCGATGTCGAAGGTATCGCAGATGCGCCGATGCTTGAGACTTCAAATGCTTCGGGCGCCGAGGATAGCGCGATTGCGCTGAACATCGATGCAGGTCTTACAGATTCCAGCGAGACGCTGACGGTTACCATCTCCGGCGTTCCGGACGGCGCGACCCTGTCGACTGGTACCGATAATGGTGACGGTACCTGGACGTTGAACCCGGATCAGCTTGAAGGTTTGACGATTACACCGGCTGAGGACTTCAGCGGGTCGTTTGACCTTGGCGTGACCGCGACCTCTACAGATGGTGAAGACGTTGCAACCACCACCGGCTCGATCACGGTTGATGTTGCGGGCGTTGCCGATGCGCCGACTTTGGATGTTGCAGATGCATCAGGGAATGAAGACAGTGCAATCGCACTAGACATCGACGCAGGCCTGACCGATAGCTCTGAAGTTCTGACGGTAACGATCAGTGGTGTTCCGGACGGCGCGACATTGTCTGCGGGTACCGACAATGGTGACGGCACCTGGACGCTGAATCCGGATCAGTTGGAAGGTCTGACAATCACACCGGCTGAAGATTTCAGCGGATCGTTCGATTTGGATGTGACGGCGACGTCGGTCGACGGTGAAGACGTTGCAACCACCACCGGCTCGATCACGGTTGATGTTGCAGGCGTTGCAGATGCGCCGACGCTTGACGTAGCTGATGCCAGTGGCTCTGAAGATTCTGCAATAGCACTCGACATCGACGCCGGTTTGACGGACAGCTCGGAAGTTCTGAACATTACCATTTCCGGTGTTCCGGATGGCGCGACCTTGTCAGCAGGTACCGACAATGGTGACGGCACCTGGACACTGAATCCGGACCAGTTGGAAGGCCTGACGATTACGCCGGCTGAAGACTTCAGCGGTTCGTTTGATCTCGGTGTGACGGCAACCTCAACTGATGGCGAAGACGTTGCCACCACGACCGGGTCGATCACTGTCGATGTTGCTGGCGTTGCGGATGCGCCGACATTGGATGTCGCCGATGCGTCGGGCAACGAAGATTCCGCAATTGCATTGGATATCGATGCGGGACTTACAGATTCCAGTGAAGTTCTGACGGTAACGATCAGCGGCGTTCCAGATGGCGCGACCCTATCGGCGGGGACAGATAATGGTGACGGCACCTGGACGCTGAACGCGGATCAGCTTGAAGGTCTGACAATCACGCCGGCCGAAGACTTCAGCGGGTCGTTCGATCTTGGTGTGACGGCACAATCTGCAGATGGTGAAGACGTCGCGACGACCACCGGTTCGATCACGGTTGATGTTGCGGGTGTTGCGGACGCACCAACGCTGGATGTGACTGATGCCAGCGGTTCTGAAGATTCCGCAATTGCATTGGATATCGATGCGGGTCTTACAGATTCCAGTGAAGTTCTGAGTGTCACGATCAGTGGTGTGCCAGATGGCGCGACCCTGTCTGCTGGCACCGATAACGGTGATGGCACCTGGACGCTGAGTCCGGACCAGCTCGAAGGGCTGACGATCACGCCGGCTGAGGATTTCAGCGGATCGTTTGATCTCGGTGTGACCGCGACCTCTGCAGATGGTGAAGACGTTACGACGACCACTGGCAGCATCACTGTCGATGTCGCGGGCGTTGCCGATGCGCCGACGCTTGATGTGTCCGATGCGTCCGGCAACGAAGATAGTGCGATCGCGCTCGACATTGATGCTGGTCTCACGGATTCCAGCGAAACGCTGACGGTAACGATCAATGGTGTTCCGGATGGCGCGACCCTGTCGGCAGGTACCGATAATGGCGACGGCACCTGGACGCTGAACCCGGATCAACTCGAAGGTCTGACGATTACACCGCCGGAAGATTTCAGTGGATCGTTTGATTTAGGTGTGA
>NZ_LPVX01000028.1:0-141434 GCF_001613785.1 Thalassospira sp. MCCC 1A02491
TCAGTGGCACCAGCGACAGCACCATTGCCAATATCAATCTTGAGGTCCTCAATGTCGCAGAAGGCCCGACCCTGAATTTGGGTCTGCCGGCACTGTGCCTCGAAGACACCGCTTGTGGTCTGACCATCGATGTTGGTGTGCTATCCCCGACCGAAGTACTTGAAGTCACCATCGAAGGGCTGCCCAATGATGCGACCCTGTCCGCCGGAATCGAAAACCCCGATGGTAGCTGGACCCTGACCCAGACCGATCTGGTCGGGCTGACCGTTACCGCGCTGGAACCGGGGGATTCGCTTCTGACCGTGACCGCCACTGTCAGTGACCCGATCAGTGGCACCAGTGACAGCACCATTGCCAACATCAATCTGGAAGTTCTCAATATCGCAGATGCACCGACACTTGATCTGTCGCTTTCTGCTGCTGTGATCGAGGACTCGCCCACGCCGCTTTTGATTACGGTAAGTGATCTTGCCCTTACCGAGGATGTCACCCTGACAATTGACGGGGTGGATAACGGTGCGACCCTTAATGCCGGAACACTTAACCCGGATGGCACCTATACGCTTGAGCTTCTGGATCTGGTGGGTCTGGCGATCACGCCGGACACCGAAGACGATCTGCAATTGTCGATCACGGCGACGGTTGAAGATTCTTCGAGCAATACTGTGGCGACAACGACGGCAACGCTGGATATCGATGTGCTGCCAAATCCGTTGGATCCGTTGATCTGATCCCGTCTGGAGAGGAGTGGATAAAATGACAGCGACAATAACAAAATTTGCTGCCCAAGAACGAGGCGGTCAACGCCCGGTACGCCTGCTTATCTGTGATGATTCCGTCTTTATGCGAATGGCTTTGGTTGCCCTTTGCGAGGATCATCCGGAAATCGAAATTGTCGGGGAAGCCGAAAACGGACTTGAAGCCGTTGAAGCCGCCCGAAGATTACAGCCCGATGTCATCACGATGGATATCGCGATGCCCCATCAGGATGGTATTTCTGCCACCCGCGAAATTCTGTCCGAGGCCGATACATCGATCATCGTTCTGAGTTCATTAAGCGAGCAACGCCATACACTAGCCAATGAATTGCTTAATCTTGGTGCGGTCGATGTGATCTGGAAGTCTGCATCGATGCTTGATATCGATCTCGATGGTATTGCCGCAACCATGCTTGAAAAGATCATTTTCTGGGGGCGCAATTCATTCGGATCGGAACAGGATGAAATCGGCGACAGTCCGAAAATCGAAATCCTGGTCAAACGCAAAGAACCCAAACTGCTTTTGCTCAAGGCTGGGGCGGGCAGCGTGCCCATTCTCAAGGATATTGTGGAAACCTTTTCCACCGGCTGTTTGCCGGTCCTGATTTCGGCCAATGTGCCGCGCTCGTGCATTGAATCTCTTGAGACTTTTCTCAAGAGGAAGTCGATCCGGCCGCTTATGCCGGTCGAGGACGGACTTGGTTTGGAAACCGGTGTCACCTATATCATGAACGAACAGTCCAGATTCGGGGTGATTGGTGAACGCGGGAGTTGCCGGTTCCGTCCACTCGCACTTCTAGATGCGAAAGACAATCTGATCACGACACTGGTAAAGTCGGGATATCTGCCTGTGACCATCGCACTTCCCGGCGTGTCTGACGAGTATCTGCTGCATCCGGAAAACGTTTTCTCGGGCGGCCAGTTCTGCTTCCTAGGGGAAGAAGGACGAAGCCCGCAAGCCGCACCGTCCAAGGAATGGATATCCATCAACAGTAGAATACACCTCAATCGTGTTCTGGAGATTTTATAGTCATGAACGCTTCGATAAACATGAACAGCTTTCAGTCGAAAATTGCTGCGTTGCGTGAACGTTATGCCGAGCAAACTTCTGAGAAAATCGACTTTATCGTAAGCACCTGGTCGCGTTACTGCGAAACTCCGAACCGGGATGATTTCGAAGTTCTTCTGATGGAAGTCCACCGCATTTCCGGAACAGCAAAAACATATGGTTTCCCCAGACTGGGGGAAATGGCATGTGACCTTGAAAAGCTGCTGATTGACGAGGGCGTGGCAAACCCGTCTGCCAAGGCCCTGTCGATCATTGATCAGCTAAAAGACTATTCCGCCGACGAAGACGAAGGGTTCGAAGCATAGGCATTGCTGCCCCAATCCCGATAACTGCGGCACAGAAAATCGCCGCATCTGTTGGGCATTCAATGGAAATCATGACTGTCGATTTTCAGGGTCGGGGCAGTTTGCGCCTTTGATGCAGGTGACGAGCCCAAACCATCAAGCCCGCTTGCCCAACGCAGATTGCGCGGATGGGTATTGTTGCTGCGCGCAATTCTGTTGTTTTCGGTCAATCCTTGCAACATGGGGGTCAGATCAACCAGCTTGTCGGCGATGATATGGGTCACACCGTCTTCACGCTGAAGCTTGCCGGTTACCCCCATCACCGTGGCGGTCATGACTTCGCGTCGGTATTTTTCCATCACCTTGTTCCAGACCACCAGATTGGTGATGCCTGTTTCATCCTCAAGCGTGATGAACACCACCCCCGATGCCGTACCCGGACGTTGACGCACAATGGCAAGACCGGCATGACTGATCCGGTCGCCGTCGCGAACCCGGGCCAGATCCGTCGCCTTGCTGATACCCGCCCCGCCAAGGGCATCACGCAACATGCTGATCGGGTGCCCCTTAAGCGACAAGCGCAGGCTTGCATAATCCTCGATGATTTCTTCGCCCGGCCCCATAACCGGCAAATCCACCGGGGCTTCCGGCCCGAATTCGGCTGATACCCCCATATTGTGGTTGAAATTCTGGGCTGCTTCAAACAAGGGCAAGGCAGCGGGTGGTTTGCGCCCCTTGCCAAAGCGCCGGACGGCCCAAAGCGCTTCGCGCCGCGACAGACCAAGAGATCCAAACGCATCGGCCTCGGCCAGTTTTTCAAGAGCCGCAGGTGACAGACCGGTCTGACGCGCCATCAGATAGATATCCTGAAAGCTGCCAGCCGGACGGTTGGCCATCAGGGCAAGGGCATCAAGTTCGCCAAATCCCTTGATCTGGCGAAAGCCGAGCCGCACCGCGTGATAGCCGCTGGCCCGGCCCATTTCACGTTCAAGCCGGTTGTCCCAGAAACTGTGATTGATATCGATTTCAAGCACGCGCACCCCGTGATTGCGCGCATCATTGACCAGTTGCGCCGGGGCATAAAACCCCATCGGCTGCGCGTTCAAAAGCGCACATAAAAACACATCCGGATGATGGCATTTCAGCCAGGATGACGCATAGGCCAGAATGGCAAAGCTTGCGGCATGGCTTTCGGGAAATCCGTAATCGGCAAAGCCTTCGATCTGTTTGAAACAGCGTTCGGCAAACTCGATATTATAGCCGTTTTTGAGCATGCCATTGATGAATTTGGTGCGATGTTCGCCGATCGTACCGGTGCGTTTGAAGGTCGCCATGGCCCGGCGCAGGTTATCGGCTTCTCCGCCGGAATAGCCGGCGGCAACAATGGCGATCTGCATCGCCTGTTCCTGGAACAGCGGCACGCCGCAGGTTCGCTTCAAAACGGCTTCAAGCTGCTTGGACGGATATTCGACCTTTTCCCGTCCCATGCGCCGCTGCAAGAAGGGATGAACCATGCCGCCCTGAATCGGACCGGGGCGCACAATCGCCACCTGAATGGTCAGATCATAGATGCTTTTGGGTTTAAGACGGGGCAGCATGCTCATTTGTGCACGCGATTCCACCTGGAAAGTCCCGATACTGTCGGCCTTTTCAAGCATCCGGTAGGTTGCCCGGTCTTCCTTGGGCAGGGTCGCAAGGTCATAATCAATATTCTTGTGCGTGCGCAAATCATCCAGTGCCTTACGAATGCAGGTCAACATCCCAAGGGCGAGGATATCGACCTTGAGAATGCCCAGCGCATCAATATCGTCCTTGTCCCATTCAATCGTCGTGCGATCGGCCATCGCCGCATTGGCAATCGGCGAAAGTTCACAAAGCGGCCCGCGCGTAATGACAAACCCACCGACATGTTGCGACAAATGGCGGGGAAATCCGGTGAGTTCGCCCGCCAGATCAAGCACGGCCTTAAGCCTTGGCTCATCGGGATGAATGCCCGATTGGCGCATCATGGTGTCATGCGCGCCCTTGCTGCTTGACCCCCAGATGGTTTTGGTCAGTTTGACAATGGTGTCTTCGGACAGGCCGAACACCTTGCCGACATCACGAATGGCGCTGCGCGACCGGTATGAAATCACCGTCGCGGTCAATCCGGCACGTTCACGGCCATATCGTTCGTAGATGAACTGAATGACTTCTTCGCGGCGTTCATGTTCAAAATCAACATCGATATCGGGCGGTTCGTTGCGGGCATTGCTGATGAAGCGCGAAAACAGCAACTCCACCTTGTTGGGGTCAACCGATGTGACATGCAGGCAAAAACAAACCGATGAATTGGCCGCCGATCCACGCCCCTGGCACAAAATCCCCCTGGACCGGGCAAAGGCAACAATATCATGCACCGTCAGGAAATAGGGGGCATAGCCCAGCTCGTCGATCAGTTTAAGCTCGGTCTCGATCAGGTTTCTGACCTTGTCGGGCACCCCTTCGGGATAGCGTTTTGCCGCCCCTTCCCAGGTCAAACGGATCAGACGTTCCTGTGTGCCTTCGCCCGATCCGTCATTTTCATCGGGATATTCATAGCGCAATTCATCAAGGCTGAAAGTGCATTGATCGGCAATCTCGACCGTGCGGGCAAGCCAATGGGGATGATCGGGAAACAGGCGCGCCATTTCACGCGGCGACTTGATATGGCGTTCCCCATTGGGGAATAACCGATAGCCCGCATCCTCGATCCGGCAATGATGGCGGATACAGGTCAGCACATCCTGCAGGGGTTTGCGCGACCGAAGATGCATATGAACATCATTGGTCACGACCGCAGGAATGCCAAGACGGGTTTCGATTTCCTCAGTAAAGGCACGGCGTTCGCTGTCGAACCCGTCCATGAACCGCCCGACAGACAGCCACAATCGCCCCCCGAACCATGATTTGAACCGCACCAGATCGCAGCGAAATACATCGTCCGGCACCTGTGGTGGCACGGCAATAAACAGCAACCCGTCCTTGTGATCGACAATATCGGCAAGATAAATCTCGCACGCTCCCTTGGGCGCACGGCGCTTGCCAAGGGTAAGCAACCGGCACAATCGCGCATAGGATACCCGATCGGTCGGATAACACAGCAAGGATGGGCCATCCATCGGATCAAGCCGACAACCAACAATGTAATTTAACCGGTCGGCATAATTGCGATGTGCGCTATGTCCGCGCACGACACCGGCCAATGTGTTGCGATCCGTCAGCGCAATGGCATGCAATCCCTTGGTCGCCGCGGTCAAAACCAGTTCCTCGGCATGGGATGCCCCGCGCAAAAAGGAAAAATTGCTGCTGACCTGAAGTTCGGCATAGACCGGCTCATCGGTGCGAATGGCTTGCTGTGTCATGGCATCATCCCCCGAAAATCCCGTGGATTGACCAGATATCCTGCCCCGCATGTCCGGTGCGCAACAGCCATAACATCCGGCCTTTCTGATCACGGATCCGGAAATAGTCTCGTGTCATTCGCGACAGGGCGTAATGATCGTCATCAAGATGCCCCCACCATTCCGGACAGATGCGTTCAGGCCCCTCGGCGCAGGCGATATCCACAATCATTTTGCGCCAGCGCAGTCGCGTTGGCGCGCCATTGGCACTACGTGCGATGACTTCCACCGGTTCGGGGGGCTCCAGCAATCTGACAGGACGTTTTGGCAAGGGGGCATCTGGCAGCCGTGCCGGCCTTGCCCCGCCAACCGGGGACTGGCGAATGGCGGCCCGTTCGGGCATGTAGCTTGCGTGATGGGCCGGACGATAAAGAATGTCATTTGGTCCAAGATGATGACAGATCCGGTCAATCAGCTGCCCCAGTGCAAGCCCGTCACTGCTGTCATCCTGCTGATGGTCAAGGCGGGCCTGGCGAAAGGCGACATGTTCGACCCACGGCGCATGGACAATGATCTTCTCGATACCGAAACCGGTATCGACACCGGGCATCTTTTCACCCAGCAATCGCAAAATATGCGGTGCAGACTGACACGGGGTCCCGGTTGTCGTGGTGATGGTATGGGCATGACCATCCACCCGGATCGAACGGACACATATCCGCCGCAGGCCCAGATTTTCAGCCGCAAGCATCTCGCACAGCTTGCCGGTCATGTCTTCGATCGCCAGCGCCAGATTGGTCGCATCGCCAAGCGGTTCGCCAAAGCTTTGTTTGATCAGCCAGGGGGTATCGGGCAATTTGAAGTTCAGATGTTCGGGCAAGCGCCCATAAAACTGATCAACACGGCGCAACACATCGGGTCCCAGCCGGGTGGTGATATTGGCGCGTGGCAAGGGTGTAATATCGCCCAGTTGCTTAAGGCCAAGCCGCGACAACAGGGCGATGATGTCATCCGACAGACGCAGGGCCGAAACCGGAAATCCTGCCGCGATTTCATGATCGGCAGGCAAGGACAGGATATGCTCGGTCGGCGCACCGGGATGATGACGCGCAGCGGCCCAGGCGGCCCCGGCCGTATCGGCAATGGCAATTCTGGCGCCATAGCCCCGGGATTTCACATCACGCAGGATGTGACCGATCATGGCGGCTTCCCCGCCAAACAAATGACTGCCGCCGGTGATTTCCAGCCATAATCCGCCATCGCCTTGCAGGCCGTGCGCATGCAATTCCCGATCCGGCGCGACCCAGGGGCTGTATCGATCCATCAAACGGATCAATCCCGCCAGATGCATGTCATAAAGCGCCTCATCCTCGGGGCTGTCGTGCAAACCGGGAAGGATGCTGCGCGCATCGGACAGACGCATGCCCCCGTATAATCCCGCGTCCCGGGCCCGGGCATTCAGCCCGCATACCAGAACCCCTTTGTGGTCGGCGCGCGTAATAACATGTGGCCCGTCAGCATCATCTGCCGGTTCGGTGGGGCCGCTTTTTTCAGATGACACGTCCTGGTCCGCCTTGTGGCGGGTATCGGCCGTGGTCCTGCTGATTTTCTGACAATCCGTCTTCCAGTGGGTCAACCACAGATAAAGAAAACGTTGATGCATCGGTTTTGACTTTCCAGCTTCCCGGTCGGACCCCGCGTCCCCCGATCAGGCTGAGATGATGAATATTCCCTGTCTTGGTATCTGACGTGCTTGGGGCCGGTTCGATCTTCCAGCGTGTCAGTGCACTTGATGGCATCAGCCGCCCGCCATGCGATGCCCGGCGCAAAACAATCATCCGGGTTCCTCCCGCCTCACAGGCCAGTTGCAGACGCCTTGCCGATGTCAGGTCGTAATCGGTGGTTTCCAGAATAATCGATGCGACCTGCCCGGATTTGGCGGCCTCCTCACAGCTCCATAAGGCGATATCCTGCTGATCGACTGTCATCATCAAGGGCGGCGGATCCGTTGCCTGACCGACCGGCAAGGCCAGATGATAAACACCGCCCTGATCAATCGCCCGTCTTTGCCGAACCCAGAAAACAGACCGGTTTGACGAGGCATGGTCCTGTGCGCTGTTTTGCGGTTTTCCTTGCGATCTGTCTTGCTCGCAGCCTTGTAACCTTCCGTATCCTGCCCTCTGCTCTTGCGGAGCAATCCGGGCCAGATACCAGGCCAAAATCGACGCCGCCCCACCATCATGGGCACAGATCACCTCATGCATACCAACCGGCACAAAACCGCCGATGCTGATATTGCGCGACAAGGACATACCGCCAAACAGGCAGTCGACCACACCGCCTGCCTTGCCGGGGAAACAGGATACATTTCCCCTCCAACTTTTTTCGGCCCGTGCCAAGACAGCCCGAGCATCCCTGATCCGTTCAGCAAGCATCTTACCCAAACACAACAAATGTTCTCTGTTTGTTCTTATTTAGGAACGCCCGATATCAGAGTCAAATCAAAAGCTTTCAGGGGAGCTGGAGGGGGGAAAGAGGAAACCGAGTATCACATAAGATGACCTTGCCCTTTAAAAATGGACGACCAGAAACCTTGTCTGGCCGCCCATTTCCGGGTGGTATTTCCCTAATAGACCGGGATGAAGATTATACCAAACCACCATTGGGCTGAACAATCTGACCCGCGATCCACGATGATTTGTCAGAAGCAAGGAAAGCAACAACCTCGCCAATCTCCTTTGGATCACCAACGCGGTTGAACGGGCTCATCGCAGCAGAGCGCTGAACAGCTGCTTCGTCTTTGCCCGAACGGAACAGATCGGTATCCACCGGCCCCGGTGCCACGCCATTAACCCGTACACCACGACCTGCCAGCTCCTTTTGCATCGAGCGCAGCAGACATTCGACCGCGGCCTTGGTGGCACTATAAGGACCAAGGCCCGGTGCAGCAAAGCGGACCAAGGATGTGGTCAAACCAATGATCGTACCGCCATCGGCGATATTGGCTGACGCGGCTTTGAGGATGTTGTAGGCGCCAACAATATTGACTTCGACAAGGTCGCGGAACTTTTCGTCACTGAATTGCCCCAACGGTCCCGGAGGCACGTTGATACCGGCATTTGCAACAACACAATCCGGTGCACTGCCAAAATCTGCCGCCACCGCTTCAAAGATACCCGAGACCGATTTCGGGTCACGAATATCCACCTGATAGGCCTTGATGGTTGCATCTGCGATTTCTGGCATCGGGTTAGGCTGACTGCTGACATAGGTCAGCGCGACATTATAGCCGTCTTTGGCCAATGCTTCGACGATTGCTGCGCCGATACCGCGGGAACCGCCGAATACGATTGCTGTTTTCTTTGACATGATAATCATCCGTTTGCGTTTGATTTATTGTGTGATCAGACCTTTCAGGCCGTGATCGAGACAACCCGTTCCTCAGTCAGTTCGTGCACGGCATAATGTGGCCCTTCACGACCAAATCCGCTTTCCTTCGTGCCGCCATACGGCATCAGATCGACGCGCGAACTGGAAGTTTCGTTGATATGGACACCACCAACATCCAGACGGCGAACCGCCTCGAATGCATCTGACATCCGGTTGGTAAAGATGCCGCTGGCCAAACCATAAGGCGTTGAGTTCACACGCTCGATAGCTTCATTGAGATCATCAAACGGGATGATTGACACAACCGGACCAAACACTTCCTGACATCCAACGCGCATATCACGCGACACATCAACAAGCAGGGTTGGCGGCACCACCGCCCCTTCGCGTGCACCACCGACAAGCTGACGGGCACCTTTTGCAACCGCTTCCTTGATCCATTCTTCAACACGGATCGCAGCGTCAACCGTGATCAAAGGCCCGGTAACCGTTTGGTCATCAGCCGGGTCCCCGTACGGGACTGCCTTGACCAGATCGGTCATACGCGCGACAACCTCGTCATAGACAGATCGCTGAACCATCAACATCTGCACGGATGTGCAAACCTGACCGGCTTTGCGGAAACCTGCCGAAACGACCTTGGGCAGGGCAACATCAAGATCGGCATCATCATTGATGATGGTAAAGGCAATCGACCCCAGTTCCATTTGGGTGCGGCGCAAATCCGCCTTTGACTGAATGGCACGGCCGACCTCGGTACTACCGGTAAAGGCAATGAACCGGATACGCTGATCTTCAAGGGCCTTGGACACAACCCGTGCCCCGCCGTGCAGAACCGAAAGGAACCCTTGCGGAACCCCCGCCTGCATCAGGATTTTTGCCATTTTGCATGCGGTGATTGGCGTGTTGCTTGACGGTTTGAGGATAACCGCGTTGCCCGCTGCCAATGCCGGTGCAACCTTGTGCATGACAGTGTTTAGCGGTGAGTTAAAGGGCGTCACGGCCAGAACCACGCCCAGCGGTACCCGCATGGTAAAGGCGATGCGATGAGCCTGACCTGGCGCGCCCTGGATCGGCACAACATCACCGCTCAGACGACGGGCTTCCTCGGCAGACAAACGAAGAGTTTGCAAACAACGCGATACCTCGCCATTGGCGTCAGAACGGGTAAAGCCGGCTTCGGCCTGAATGGTTTTCGCAAGGTCATCGCGATTTTGCTCGATCAGAACCGCCGCACGGTCAAGGGTTGCACCACGCTCGTAATTGTCCGGGGCACCACGTTTGAAGGCCGCGTAAGCAGCATCAATCGTCTCGACAATCTGTGCATCCGAGGCCGAATTGGCCACAGCAATCGGGTTTTGGGAATATTTGTCCAGAACCGTGACGGTATCTGCCGCACCTTCCACCCATTCGCCATTGATCAACAAGTGGCACGTTACCGATGAGCTGGCCGCAGTATTATTTACGCTTACTGTGCTCAATTTCTTATCCTTCCTCATCTCTACAACCACAGAACTTCTTTTCGGTATTCAAGATCATTCAAAAGTTTTTCCGCTTTGCATTCGTGGAAGACCGAGCCGTTTTCGAGTGCGAAAACCCGGTCGGCCAATGCAAGAACAAGATCAAGGTTATGTTCGACAATCAGGATCGGCAGATGCTCGCGCAGCTTATCGAGAACGAGGAAAAGCTCCTCGACGACAGCCGGTGCCAATCCTTCGAACGGTTCATCAAGCAGGAGCAAACGGACATTGCCTGAAAGCGCGCGCGCAATCGCCAGCATCTGTTGCTCCCCCCCCGAGAGATAATCTGCATGGCTGGTGCGGCGTTCCTTCAAACGCGGGAAAATCTCGTAGATTTTTTCAAGCGTCCAAACCGTCCCGTTGCTGCCATCGGTGTCCCGGGCCAGTCGACCAAGTGCGAGGTTTTCCTCAACGGTCATGCCTGCAAAAAGCCCCCGCCCTTGCGGCACATATCCGACGCCCATGCGGGCAACCATGTGGGCTTCCACCCCGACCAGTTCCTGCCCCTCGAAATCAATTGAACCGGACTTTGCCCGAACAAGGCCGCAAATGGTTTTCAGGAAGGTTGACTTGCCGGCACCATTTCGGCCCAGCAAAGCAACGATTTCGCTGTGTCCTATTTCAAGGCAGGCATCATTAAGGATGTGACTTTTGCCATAGAACGTATTGAGGTTTTCAACCTTCAAAACCGTGCCCGGTTTTGCCGGGAAGGTTGATTTCATCGCTGCAATCGCAGCGGCTCCCGATCCGGTATAGATTTCCTGAACATGTTCATTTGCACGAATTTCGGCCGGCTGTGCTGTCACAAGATGCTGGCCGTCATTCATCACCGTAACTTCATTGGCAAAGCCGAGAATACGATCAATGTCATGTTCCACAATCAGGATCGGAATGTTTTCGGCCATCGTCTGGATCAGACGACCGACACGTTCACGCTCAGCCGCCGAAAGCCCCGCAAGCGGTTCGTCAAGCAGAAGGATTTGCGGACGACTTGCCAGCGCAATCCCAAGATCGACAAGACGTTGTCCGCCATAGGACAGATCACCGGCACGGATGTCCTCGATGCCTTCAAGGCCAAGGAACTTCAGAAGTTCTGCCGTGTCCTTGTTGATGTCTTCAAATTCATCGATGTTGCGCCAGAAATTGAACCGCGCACCATGTTTGGCCTGTGCCGATAGGCGCAGGTTTTCTTCAATCGTCAAACCTTCGAACAGGTTGGTAATCTGGAAAGATCGCGCAAGGCCTGAATGGCAGATTTCGGCTGGGTCTTTGCCCTGAATTTCCTGACCAAGCAAGGTGACCTTGCCTTCGGTCTGGGTATGTTGCCCTGAAACAAGGTTAAACAGGGTGGTTTTGCCGGCTCCGTTCGGGCCAATCAACGCGTGGATCTCGCGCGGACGGACCTTCAGGCTGACATTCTGAACCGCTTTGATCCCGCCAAAATTCTTCGAAATCCCGTCAACGTCAAGAACCGTGTCGCTGGCCGGTTTCGGGCGCAGATATTCCGGCAAAGACAAACCTTCGTAAATCTTGCGTCGGCTCATTGCCGCGGTTTCTTCAGGCAGTGGCTTCCAGATGCGCAGAAGCTTTTCACCAAGCCCGACCAGACCACCAGGCAGATACATCACAAAGGCAACGAATGTCAGCCCGAACCAGAACAGCCAGTCAGACGACCATTCCGAAAACAGTTCGCGGAACAGGACATAGAAAACAACACCGACAGCCGGGCCAAGGATGTTGGCATGCATGCCGCCAATCACCACCATCGCCAACAACTCGCCAGACATCTCGATCGAGGTTGACTCAGCGGTCACAATGTAATGCTGGAACCCGGACAATCCGCCGGCAAGCGCCGTGACCATTGAAGACAGCACAAACACCGCAAGTTTGTATTTCTGGACGTCATATCCCTGGAAAGATGCCCGTTGCTGATTTTCGCGGATCGCCACCAGAACATGGCCGAATGGCGACTGGACAACACGCAGCAGGAAATAAAGGGCGGCAAACCCGATAACCGCAACGAACACATAATAGTTCAGGTTATCGGCTAGATCGATCGGGCCGATCGATCCACGCTCGATACCACCAAGACCATCCTCGCCCCCGGTAACCTCGGTCCAGCGAAACGCAATCGAAAATGTCAAAGCAGACAGAGCCAGCGTCATCAAGGCGAAATAAACACCGCGACGGCGTAGCATCAATGCACCAAGAACGGTTGCCATAACACCGACAAACAGCATGCCAAATATCAGGGGAAGGATGATCTGCCCATCAAACCAGTGACGCTGCGAAAGGGCCGCAGCATAAGCCCCAATACCAAACCATGCGGCATGCCCAAATGACACCAGACCGGTATAGCCCATCATCATATTCAGGCCGAGTGCGGCAATCGCGAATATCACAACCATGGTTGCAGCACTCAGCGTCAGGCCAATCATCGGCAGTATGACCGGCAGAATAACGAGGGCTGCCAATCCGACAATTAATGTACGTGATTTCAGGATCATTTTCTTATTACCGCTCAAACTTCTGGATGGCTTCGCCAAGCAGCCCACGCGGGCGCAACAGCAAGACAAGCAGCATCAGCACATACATTGATGCTTCGGATGCGGCGGGGAGGAAGTGCACGGTCACTCCGCGCAAAACACCGACCAATAGGGCCGCAACAATTACGCCCCAAAAGCTGCCAAGCCCCCCAATAACAACCACAACAAAGGCAATCGTGATGATTTCCGCGCCCATGGCCGGATGCACCATGGTGATCGGTGCAAACAGGGCGCCACCAAGGGCAGCCAAACCTACGCCAAGCATCACCACCGCGGTCATGTAAGGCTGCAATCGGATACCAAGTGCCGCGACCATATCGGGCTGCTCGATCCCGGCACGAACCACACGACCGAATGATGTCCGGTGCATCAGGAACCACAACCCGGTCAGAATCAGAGCCACAACCAGCAACATCAGAAGACGATATTTCGAGAACAGGAAATCACCGACAATCACCGAACCCTTGACCCATTGCGGCAACACCGCCGACAGCGGTGCTGCCCCCCAGATCATGCGGATCGCCTGTTCGGCGACCATCGCCAGACCAAAGGTAACCAAAAGGCTCAGGATCGGGTCTTCACGGTAAAAGCGGCGCAGGATAAAACGTTCAAACGCAATCCCGAGAAACGCCACAAGGATCGGTGAAATGACAACAGCCGGCCCAAACCCGAACATGTTGACCAGCGTCACCGAAAAATAGGCACCAAGCGCATAGAACGCGCCATGCGACAGGTTCACAATTCCGCCAACGCTGAAAATCAGCGATAGACCCAAAGCAATAAGCAAGTAGTAACCGCCTTGAACCAGGCCGTTTACGACCTGTTCAAGTAAGAAAACGTATTCCATCGGTTTTCCAGGGTTAAGGGCTGTGCACGCACAGCAGGAGCAATTCGAAAGTTGGTCGACCCCGCAAATCGCAGGGTCGACCAAACGTCGTCAGGCTTTACAGGTCGCCATATCAGTCGACGGATAGATCGCCTCAAGTCGTTCATTCGGGCCCGGAACAGCAGCACCAAGCTGCATCATGTCATGGACGTCGCTATAGGAACCCGACGGCTTGACCGCGAACGGATAGGCTTCCTGAATCAGCTGATGATCAGCAGCGCGGAAGTAAGCCGGGCGATCTTTCAGAATGTCGAATTTCGCACCTGATTCAAAATAGCTGACCATGTCGGCTGTGTTGGCACCACCGGTTTCAGTCATGGCCTGTGCCGCAATCTTGAGCGCGATATATTCGATCCATGCATGGTTTTCCGGCGTCTTGCCGTATTTGGTCTGAAACGCCTTGACGAAAGCCTGCGAACCCGGGGTTTGAAGGGTGTCATACCAGACGGTCGGCCAGGTTCCGGCAAGGTTGCCAACACCGGCGGCCCAAGCATCAGCAGTATTCAAGTTGAAGCCAACGGTCGGGAATGGCAGACCAAATTCCGCATATTGCTTAACGAAGTTGGTCACCTGGTTACCGGCAAGGTTCAAGCAAACGACATCCGGGCGGGCCTGACGGATTTTCAGAATGAAGGCACTGAAATCAGTCACATCGGTTGCAACCAGTTCATCACCGATCAGTTCACCGCCATTGGCACTCAGGAAGTTCTTTGCCGCAGCCAGAAGGTCATGGCCAAAAACGTAATCCGAGGTGATGGTAAAGAACTTTTTGCCATCAACCATGCCATCACGTTTAAGTGCACTGCCCACCGCATTGACCATTACGGTATTGGGAATGTCCGTGCAGAACATGTAGGGGCTGCACCGTTCGCCGCGCAAAACATCCGAACGCGGCCCCAGTGCCATAAACAGCTTTTTGTTGCGCGTGGCGACTTCGGAAATGGCCAGTGCCGAAGCAGAGCTGATTTCCCCCATCAGGAAGTCAACCTTGTCCCGTTCAAGAAGGCGCTGTGCCTTGGTCGCTGCGGTTTCCGGGTTGATTGAGTCTTCAGAGCTTACTTCGAGCATGCGGCCTTTGATGCCGCCAGCCGCGTTGATTTCTTCGGCTGCCATTTGGATACCCTCGACCGCCCATTGGCCAAGTGTCCCCAGAAAGCCCGTCATCGGGGTCAGATGCCCGATACGGATCGGACCTTCCTGCGCACGCAAAATGGCCGGCATGCCAATCGCAGAAACAGCGGCAAGACCAACCCCCATCTTCAGAGCTGAACGGCGTGATACCGCTCCAAAGCCCGACTTCGTCTTCACGTCATCGTTATTCATGGTTTCCTCCCTAATGCGGGCACAATCTTGTTTGCCGTCAATTCACATCCCGCGATTGACAAATCTTTCGCCCATGTAAATTCTTACCCACTGAGAGGAACCGGGAAAAATACCGATTAGTGAACCATGTATAAGTTCACCTTATAACCAAGTAGCCCGGCCAGGGATTTCTATGGATATTCGCCAACTCCGATACTTCGTCAAGATCGTCGAAACCGGAAGCTTATCAAAGGCTTCCAGGCAATTGTTTGTGGCACAACCGGCTCTTAGCCAACAGATTTCCAAGCTTGAGGAATATGTCGGAAAACCGCTTTTGATCCGTTCATCAAAGGGGGTAAAACCCAACCAGAACGGCCAGGCGCTTTATCATCATGCCCGCTTGGTGTTGCGTCAGTTCGATCAGGCGATCTCGATTGCCAAGGCTGAAAACGAAACCGTTCAGGGAATGGTTTCCATCGGCCTCCCGGCAACCACAGTCGCCGCCGTCGGTCTGGATCTGATCAAACGTTTGCGCGAAAAATACCCGGGAATCCTGATCAATGTGGTCGAAGCCATGAGCGGCCATATCGCCCAGCTTATTCATCAAAACCAGCTTGATCTGGCCGTTCTTTTCAATGACGAACATGATGATGAGTTGATCATTGAACCGCTGATGGTCGAAGAATTGTTTTTATTCCTGTCCGAAGACAGCAAGTTGCTGCCCCCCGATCAAACAACTGTCACCGTGGCCGAGGCCGCAGCATTGCCCTTGATTGTCCCCACCAGCAGTCACGGCCTGCGCCGCCGTATCGAAACCGAGTTTTCCAAATACGGATTGGGTGTGAATGTTGTCGCAGAAATTGATTCACTGGCCCTGTTGATGAACTGCGTCCATCAGGATATTGCAGCAACCATCAAGCCACGAGGAGCCATCATGCAAGAAGCCGACGGTGGCCGACAGTGGCGCTGCCTTGCCTTTTCTGATGCACATCTAAGACGCAGCAACTTCCTCTATTCCTTGCCCCCGGAGTCCATGACACCGGCAACAAACATTGTCGCTGCCGAGCTCAAAGGTGCCGTTCAGGACCTGATTGATAATCCGGCAATCAAGGGGTTCGAGCCCTTTCCGAAACAGGCCAAACTCGGCAATGACCGCGCAACAAATTGAATGGAAAATGTTCGTCAGCATCAGCATGACGAAGCGGAAACTCTGAAAATAACTGACGAATTCAGGATGCCGCACCAAGCGCATTTGAAAGCGTTACCGCCGCGGCTTTCAATTCTTCGATCCGTTGGGGAATGATGTCTTCTGACATGCGCCATACCGGGCCGGAAACCCCCATTGCCGCCACACATCTCCCGGCGAAATCATAAACCGGAACCGCGATACAGCGCACATCGGGGTCAAATTCGCACCGGTCATGGGCGACATTGGTTTTTCTTATATCACTTAGTTCACGTCGAAGCTTGGTCGCAGTTGTCAGCGTATTTTCGGTATAGGCCCGAAAATCAATATCCGCCAAAAGACGTTCGATTTCGGCATCATTGCATTTGCTGAGCAACATTTTACCTATTGCTGTCGCATGGGCCGGACGTACAACACCTGTACGTTCCGACATTTGAAGCATCCCTTTGGCCGCCATGCGTGCAACCAGAACAATTTCGCTGTTTGATCGGACTGCAAGGTGGGAAGCCTCGCCTGTCTTGGCGCTGAGAGCAGCAAGAACAGGTGTGCCTTCAAGCAACAACGCGTTTTCATTCATCGCACCGGCAGCAAGCATGAATATCTTGCTGCCGATCAGATAACGTTTGCTATCACCTTTTTTGGTCAGAAAACCTACATTCTCAAGGGTGCGGATCAGGTGAAAGGCCGTACTGCTATGCAGACCGGAACGCTCGCTTAGTTCCGTTAGTGGCATTCCGTCCGGCCCGGCTGAGGCCACCAGATCAAGTAGCATTGTGGCACGTTCAAGTGACTGGATGCCGCCTTTTTCTGCCGGTCTATCATCGGCATTCTTTTTGGTTTTCGTCGAAACCGCCATTCCTGATCCGCCTTGATCGGTTATTCGTCTTTGACCGGTGTTGTTACCACGATGAATGTCAGATCGCCTAGACCGCTGTTGACGATCGAATGCCAGGTGCCTGGCGCAATGAAGATCACGTCATTTTTGCGCACAACGCGCTTTTCATCATCAATCTCGATCAAGCCTTCACCATCAAGGATATGATAAACCTGTTCCTGAACCTTATGGACATGGCGTTCGACATAGCCCATCGGCTGATAGGTCGAAATGCGGTAATCCATCAATTGTGATCCGGTTGTCTCGGGTGCTACCAGCGCCTTTGACAATGCGGAACCGAAATGTCCGGGATATTGTTGCCAGGGTTCTTCGGCAATGTTGCGAATACAGGTTTTGCGTTCCTTTGTCATGACTTCCTCCCAGGTTGTTTGTGTCTGATCACGGCTTCCATGGTTCACCAAATACCGGTTCTTTCGGTTTCAGTGGTGGCAGTTCCCACGAACCGGTTGATGGCGGACGAATATTGGCATCCACATGCACATCGATCAGAGCCGGCTTATTCAGCTTCACGGCGTCTTCAAGGGTTGCTGCAAAATCCTGTGAACGGGTCACGGTATAGCCCGCAACACCCGATGCGCGCGCCCATGCGGCAAAGTCCGGGTTGTAGGGCGTTTTGTTTTCGCCCTCATAAAAGCCGGTGCCATATTCCCGGCCATCAAAATAGGCATATTGCAGATCGCGGATGGCACCCCATGCAAAGTTGTTCCAAACCACCCAGACGACCGGAATGTTGTATTCAACAGCAGTACACAGGACATGCGGAACCATCGTAAAGCCGCCATCACCCGATACCGAGACGCAGACCTTGTCCGGTGCCGCCAATTTCGCACCGAGGATCGAGCTCGGTCCAAAGCCCATCCCCGAATAGCCCCAGGTATTCAACATCGTCTGCGGCTGGCGGGCTTCCCAGAACTGCATGAACCAGTTGTGGTGAATACCGGAATCAAGCGAAATGATCGCATCATCAGGAAGGACTTTTCGACAATCCGCCACAATGCGTTCCGGACGGATCGGGCTGGAGTGGGTCTCAAATCCCGGGGCGATAAACTTGTCCCACTGTGCTTTCCAGCCTGCAATGTCGGCATGCCATCCTGCCAGCCGGTCACCTTCGCCAACAGAACGACGATCAAGCTCTGACAGGATCTGCGTAATGACGGCCTTTGCATCGGCCAGGATCGCCATATCGGGAAGATAGTTGCGACCGATTTCGGCGTGATCAACATCAACATGGATCAGTTTGGTTTTCGGGAAATTCCACGAATAGCCTTCTCGCCAGGACGATGCCGAACGGTCATCAAAACGAACCCCGATCGCCAGAACCACATCGGAATGACGACCCGCCTGGTTTGCCTGATACGCACCATTTCGGCCAATAAAGCCAAGGGAAAGCGGATCGGACATATTCATGCAGCCCATGCCGTTCGGCGAGCTGATGACAGGAATGTTCAGACGCTTGGCAAGGGCTGCAAGTTCCGCAGACGCCTCGGACAGGGTCACACCGTGACCAATGAAAATCACCGGGCGTTCTGCGGCCAGCAAGGTATCGACAACCCTGGCGACATCCTCGTTGCTTGCTCCACTGCGGCGTTTGCCAAAACTGGATCCGGCGACTTCTTCGGTGACCTCGGCCTCTTCCTGAAACAGGTTATAGGGAATATCGAGATTGACCGGTCCGGGGCGGCCCGTGGTCATGGTCATGGCCGCCTGACGCATGGCCAATGGCAACATTTCAACCCGACTTGGTTGGAAGCTGCGCTTGACGACCGGCTTGATCACATTATTGAAGTCGGCCTGATGGTGCTGGTTTAGTTCCTGAAACGGACCACGGTTGAATTGCGATGTCGGGACATTGGCTGTGATCGAATAGATCGCAGAGCTGTCAGTCTGGGCAACGGCAAGTGCCATGATCTGGTTGGCAGATCCCGGACCGGTCGAAGTCAGCGTTGCGGCTGGCTTGTGCGAAACGCGGAAATAACCATCTGCCATATGCACCGCAGTCTGTTCGTGACGCGGGGATACAAGGCGTACTTCGTCACGCACATCATAAAGGCAATCAAGCAAACCGATATTGCCATGCCCGCAAATTCCGAAGACGTGATCAATTCCCTCTTTGATCAGCGATTCAGCAATAATCTCGCCACCCTTTTTCTTAACCATGTTCTTTAAGTCCTTCGTGGGTTTTCGCAAATTTCGTCAAACTTCCTGTCCTGCCGCGTGATGTGCCGCAATCCAGCCAAATGTCATTGCCTGACCCAGTTGCGCCCCGGCACCGGGATACTCCCCGCCAAAGACGGATTGCATATCGTTGCCACACGCGTACAGGCCATCAATCGGGTTGCCTGTTTCATCAAGCACCCGGGATTGTGTGTCGGTCGCCAGTCCGCGACTGGTTCCCAATGGGGTTGGGTAAAGTTTCACCGCATAGAACGGACCGCTTTCAATCACACCCAGACACGGGTTGGGGGCATGCAATGCATCGCCGTTGCTGCGATCATAAATTGTTTCACCACGGCCAAAATCGTGGTCTTTGCCGTTCTTTGCCATGGCATTAAAACGCACGACTGTCTGTTCAAGCCCTTCCACCGGCATCCCGGTTTTATCGGCAAGTTCGAACAGTGACCGGCCTTCGATCAAATAGCCGGACTTGATGTATTTCCCGAGAAACGGCGTACGCGGCCGGATAAGGCCAAGCCCGTATTTGGCAATGAAACCGCGACTACAAATCATCCATGCCGGAATGCAGGTTTCCGTCGCGTTGGCCCGATACATGCCGCGGACAAATTCGTGATAGGAAACGGCCTCGTTCACAAATCGATTGCCGCTTTGATTGACAATGATGCTTCCCGGTTTGGCGCGATCCAGAACGATATGCGGATAAACGGCTTGGCTGCCATCTTTGCGGGGCATGACCGAACTCGGGAACCAAAGGGCGTTATCAACGCCAATTGTTCCCAACACGGCACCGACCTTTTGGGCCAGTTCTATCGTGCTGCCGACACAACCTGGCGCAGCCGGGCTATATTCGGCAACAGGTTCTGGAAGCTCACGCTTGCGCCAGTCCGCACTGGACGGATAACCGCCACCGGCCATCACCACACCTTTATCGGCAATGATGGAGTGACCGGAATTGCCGATGGCAACGCCCGTCACCCGGCCATTTTCCTTGAGCAATCCCGAGACAGATACATCGCAAAAAAACGACACACCATTTTCAAGACAAGCCGCAAGCAAACGTGCAACCAGTGCATTGCCAAGGACAAGCCGCGTACCGCGTCGATATTTCATCCTGTCAGTTGCATAACGTCCGAGCAGACGCAGCCCAAGCCAGGCACTGGCAATTGATCGATCCACCTTCAGAAGGCTTTGCGCCTCTGCCCGCGTCACCATCAATTTGCCAAACAGCATCAATTCGGGGATCGGCAATGCAAGCTTTTCAAACATCGAACCAAGCTTGCGTCCGTCATATGGCAACGGTTCAAGCGGCCGCCATCCCGGTGCAGCACCTTCGATGTCCTGTCGGTAATCCGGGGCAGTTGTGAACGGACGAAATTCGATATTCGCGCGTTCTGCAAGATCTTGCTGCATACGCGGCGCGATTTTCAGAAACCGTCGGCACATCTGTTCCGCCCCACGGTTCCCCACCAGTGTCCCGACGTAACGTGCTGCCAGTTCGGCGTCATCAATCCCGGCTTCACGCATATACATATTCCCCGGCACCCATACTGTGCCGGATGACCGAGCACTTGTGCCACCAATCGCAGATGCATGTTCCAGCACGACACAGCGCAATCCCGCATGCGACGCCGTCAGCGCTGCAGTAAGCCCAGCGGCACCACTTCCCAGAACGATCAGATCTGTTTTTGTTGGTAAAGCACTTCCGGGATTGGGCATCGACACCGAATCCTCCTCTATTTTCTTGTAATTATGAAATCTATTTTCACAATGTCAAATTAAGTATGGATACTTTTCAAGCTGGCAGGCCTCAATTTCCCCGGAAACTTTGCCATTGATGGATGAGGCGCCAGACGTGAAACCATGTAGAAAGTGACGACAGTAGCCGAAAGTCGGGAATTGGCGCGGCCACATGCCACTACAGCCCTGATTCTCAAGACATCAATCAGGCGGCTTTCTTTTTCTCGCAAACCCCGACAATGGCCTTGTGATCGTTCTTTTCGACCGCAAAGACCATCAACGCGACAAGGCGATAGAAACCATGAACAAATTTGCCATAGGGCATGGACAGGAACAGGGTCATGACAACGCCCAGATGAATGCTAAGCGCCATACCGACAAAAGCTGTTTCCTTTACCAGCATCAATGCAAGGCCCGTCACGCTGGTCATCAAAAGCAGGAACAGGAAGCTGACATCCATGCCCTTGTTGGTTTTCCCCTTGGGCGCCGGGTCGGCCTTGGCTTTAAGAATCAAAAGACCAACCGGCCCGACAATCAGTCCGATACCGCCGATAATACCAAACAGCTTGGGCAAGCTGACATATCCATAAGGTGCCGGAAGATTGAAACCGTAATGCATGACAGTGCCAACCGAAGTTGCCGCAAAACACAGCATGAATCCCCAGAAGGTCATCTGATGGAACCAGCGACGCGCCATTGACGGCTTGTCGTCGGGATATGAACATCCCTGCCCATTGCCGCCATCAAGGTATTTAAGACTAAGCGCGTCCTTGACCCCTTGCAGAACCCGCCCGTAATCAAGGCTGAACGGACCGGGCAGGCGCATGGTTTTCCAGAATCTGGTAACAGATGCCCCAAGTGCGATCAGGACAAACAACCCGACCGCGCCAAAAGTTCCGGCAAGGACATTGTGGGAAATCACGCCGTAAAACGCGTTTTCATGCACAGCAAAGAAGTCCGCACCAGTCAGGATCGCGGTAAGAGCAAAGAACGCGGTAATAAGAACAACCGAAAGCGCACTTACCCAAAGACCGTTATTGGCAAACAGCTTTCCCATAAAACCCGGCCATGCATAAACGCCATAATTTTCCTGACGCAGTTCCGCCATGGCAGCTGGCACATTGAGCGCAAATTCATGGGGCGGCGCATACTGGCAATTGTGATAGCAAGCACCGCAGTTGTGACACAGGTTCGACAGGTAATCGACCGTATCGGCGTTGAATTCAAGCCGAAGCTCCATGGCCTGAAACACCGCACAATGTCCCTCGCAATAGCGACAGGCATTGCAGATCGACATCACCCGTGCAGCTTCTGTTGTTTTATCGGTTGAGCGCATAATCCGCAGCCTCGCTTCCTGCAATTCGTCCAAATACATTTCCGATGGTCATGCCGATCCCGGCCAGATATCCCTGCCCCAGAACGTTGCCTGCCATGATTTCACCAGCAGCAAAGACATTCGGGCATTCCTGGCCCGATGCCATCTGGACCTGGGCCTTTTCACTGACTTCCACACCGAGATAGGTGAACGTGATCCCCGGACGCAGCGAATAGGCGCTGTAGGGCGGCTGATCGATTGTCCGTGCCCAGTTGGTTTTGTTTACGGCAAGGCCCTTGGTATGCAGACCATCGAGTTCGGTATGATCAAAGCTGCCCGGCTGGGCCGCGGCATTATATTCCTTGATGGTTTTTTCAAGCTGAACCGGATCAATGCCCACCTTCTCGGCCAGTTCCGGGATTGTGTCCGCGACGACGGCCGGAAAAACCGGCGGCATGAAGCCGCCCTTTGCCTTTTGATCGATGATCACATGGGCAACCTGATTGGGTTGATCGGCAACAAGACGCCCCCAAATCGCGTAGCGTTTCGGCCAGAAGTCTTCGCCTTCGTCATAAAAACGTTCGGCATTTTCATTTACCACGACCCCCAGAGACACACAGTCGACACGGGTACAAATGCCGCCATCAAATTTCGGTGCACGACCATCAATTGCCACTGCATGGCACTGATCAGGCTCCCCGATCTGCTGCACACCAGCATCAAGCAACATGCGCAGCAACGTTCCGCGATTATACGGGGTCCCGCGGATCAGGAAATTCTCGGCAACTTCGCCCCAGGCTTCTTTCAGCCATTCGATATTGGCCTCAAACCCGCCAGCAGCCGCGACAAAGGCCGTTGCCGTGATGGTTTGATCACCGACATTCAGGCTCTTGAACGCGCCGTTTTCAAGCGTGATCCCGGTGACCATTGCATCATAATGGATTTCAACGCCCAGTCCCTCGGCGTGGCGATAAAGGGCATTCAAAAGCTGCTTTCCGCCCCCCATAAAGAAGGCGTTGGTCCGCCCCAGATGCAGGGTCCCACCCAAAGGCGGCTGGAACTGCACCCCCCGGCTTTCGAGCCAGTCGACAGCTTCTGTTGATTTGCGAAGTGTCATGCGGGCAAGCTTTTCATTGGTCTTGCCCTTGGTTACACGCAAAAGATCTTCCCAATATTCTTCTTCGTCATATGTACCGCTAAGTACTGACAACGGTCCAAGATGCATCGGGCGCAAGTTACGTGTGTGGCGCGTATTACCGCCCCGGTGCGTGCGCGGCGCACCTTCCAGAACACAAACACGAGCCCCCTTTTCCGCCGCAACGATTGCCGCGATCAGCCCGGCCTGTCCGCCACCGGCAACAAGCACGTCGTAGTGGTCATGATGAGTTTTCACGTCGACGCTTCCCTCTCAGCTCTTAAATTGCATACTTTTGCATACAATTTTTTTAGCAAAATTGTACTCCAGTCGCTCGCCTGTCAACTCAAAGCGATCAACTGATCAAATTACTTTTTTCTCGATGTCGGTCGTCTGACGGGTGTATCGCCCCCGACACCTCCCTATCCGGATGCCTGACAAGCCCGAATAAAAGTGCCGATTTCCGCAGATGGACGCCCCCCACCAACCTGCCAAAGCAAATCAAGCAAGCCGCGCGCCTGACCAAGCGTCAAACACTCTTCGGCAAGCTCGCCGAACTTGGACTCAAGTTGCTGATCGCTTAACGCAGCATCCGGATCGCCAATTCTGGTGGGCTGGTAATGCTCAACCATCTGTCGATTCTTAAGACTGATGGCAACACGGGCTCCGCGTGCTTCGGGGAACGCTTCTTCCGCCTTCGGGTCACAAAACAGCTCGGTACTGTCGACCAACCGCTTGATCACCGGATCTGACAAATGATTCGCATCGAACGCATTCAGACGAACCGACCCGAAAACCAGAGCATGCGCGACGACATAACGTAAGTTGAATTTTCCTTCGAACGGCGTGGTATGGCGCGGGTTTCCGGTAACATTCAATGCGACCTGATATGTGCCGACACGAATGGAATCAATATCATCAACCGAAAATCCATGCAGATCACGCAGATACAATGCTCCGTCGATTGCCGCAAAGGTGTGACCACAGCATCCATGATTTTTTACTGTCATCTGTGCGATGTTGTATTGGTCGCCCAAACCATCGGGCGCACGTTGCCAATCAACATCCGTACTCATAGCTGCGCCAAATCCGGCATCGCCTTCAAGCACATCCAAAGCACCCGTCACACCGAACCTTGCCGAAACAGCGGCAAGATAGCCACCCTCGGCAGCCCGTCCGGCATGCAAGGGCTTGCTCATGGCATCGGATCGAAACGCCTGTTGCAGTCCGGCGGCAAACGTCCCGGCAGTGGCAAGAGCGTGAGCAGCCTGGTTTGCATTCAGATCAAATGCAACTGCTACGGCGGCAGCTGCCCCGAACGTTCCAACAGTTCCGGTCGTATGCCAGTACCGGTAGTGGGATGGCTGTATGGCGGCGGCAATCCGCGTGGAAACTTCGTATCCAGCAATAATGGATCGAAGCAATGTATCCTGACTTGCCCCGACCTGTTCGCACGCAGCAATCGCGGCAGCAATCACCGGACACCCAGGATGATAAATGCCATCGCGAAAAATATCGTCAAATTCGACGATATGTGACGCAGTTCCGTTAATAAGAGCTGCTGCACGCGGCAAAGCTAACACGGAATGGCCTGTCACACTGCACCGTCCGATCCCGACTTCCTCGTCCAGCGCCTGGATCAGGTTGGTCGCAGGCTCCTTGTCCGCTCCGGCCAAAAGGGCAGCTATGTAGTCAATCAGAACCCTTCTTGCTTGATGCAAAACAGGTTCGTCAATGTCCATTTGCCCGATATTCGCCAGATAGGTCGCAAATTCAGAAATCGGTGAAACCGTATGATGTGGTCTGGCTTCAACCATCAGAACTGCGTCCAGTATTGTTTCGGATCAATTCGTGCACCGATCACAAGCGGTGTGTTTGAGACCGGTCGAGACAATGCATCTGCCAGAGCCTGTTCTGTCTCGACCATGATGCCGTCGCACGCCATTGATTCTGCCATTTTGACGACATCGGTATCTTCAATAACCGTGCCGGTTGACGGATACTGACGTGCCATTTGCTTAAGCTCGATCCGGTTGAGAGAGTTGTCGCAGAACACCACGACCTTAAGTCCCAAGCCAAGAGATGCGGCAAGGCGCAGTTCACTTTGCACCATTGCAAGCCCGCCATCGCCGGTAAAACAGATGACATTGCGATCCGGATTAAGGTATTTGGCAACCATCGCCGCCGGCAATGAAAAGCCCATCGACGACAGGCCATTGGAATTCAGGCAACTGCGCGGATTGTGCGTGGTCCAGCCCTGCCCGACCAAAAGCTTATGCGATCCGACATCGGCCGTCACAATCGTATCGGCCGGCGCATCGGCCTTGGCAACGCGGATCACATCGGACGGGTTAAGAACACCCGAGACGCGACCATCCTCATATGCTGCCATAAGTTCATCCCGATGCGCCTTGATTGCCTTGGCACCAAATCCGTCGGCACTTTTAACATCTTCGACCAGTGATGCCAGAATATGACTGATCGACCCCACCATTTCGACCGGGCTTTCATAGATCTGATCCGTATTGGGGACATTATCGATATGCAATACCGGTGCGGGCACATCCCATGCCTTGATTAATTCAACACCATCAAACCCGGCCGCAATAATCAAATCCGCTGACCGCACCAAATCCCACATCTGGGCATTGCATGCCATGTCAAGCACGCCGGCAAACAACGGGTGTGTTTCAGCAACCGTGCCCTTTGCCATCGGCGACGACACCAATGCTGCACCGATTTTTTCGGACAGTGCCGCGATCTCGGCCCCCGCGTTCCCCTGCATTGCGGAAATGCCATAAAGAACAACCGGGCGCTTGGCCCCGTTGATCAAACCAACCGGATCAGCATCCTCGCCGTAAACCACCACGCCATGACCAATACCATCAACCGGCGGCAGCTTGATTTCGTCATCAAGTGCCGCTGCACCGACATAATCGGCCGGTGTCGTCAAATGAACAGGACCTTTGCGCGGGGCCATGGCAATACGGTGAGCCTTTCGCATGACATGACCGACAGTATGAGGCGCGATTTCAGTCGCCCATTTTGATACCGGGGTAAAAAGACTGTGCTGATCAACCACCTGATGGGTAAAAGTCGGCAACCGTTTGGTATCAATCTGACCGGAAATCGCAATCATTGGCGTGCGATCAAGATAGGCGTTGGCAACCGCGTTCACCAGATTGGTTGATCCCGGGCCCAAGGTCGACAATGCAACACCGGGCTTGCCGGTCAGCATCCCGTATGCCTGGGCCATAAGACCCGCGGTGCCTTCACGACGACCAAGGATGAAATCCATGCCAACGTTCCGGCATCCTTCAAGGAGCTCCACACTCGGGTCTCCCGGATAGCCGAACATGACGTCAACACCGGCCGCACGAAGATAGCGGGCCATAACTTCGGACATATTCATGGATTGATCCTCCCGGTTTTCAATTTCTAAAGCTTCGAATTGCATACATTTGCATGCAATTATAAATCAAGATATTTCTTTCGAATTTCAAATAGCAACGAGATCAAAATGGTTTTCGCCAAACCGCTCATTTTAAGATATTCTTCTTCAAGTCTAAAAAAAATATTGTTTATTTACAGATATTTATCATTATAACCACACAACCCATACGGGAAAACCATAACACCATCCAGGCCTTAATCACTGAAAATCAACAACCGCTATAGAAAAAATCAATAGATATGATTGCTTGTTCAATTTCCTATCCATCCAGCCTGTCCATAGCCTTGGGTTGAAGATTGACACACCGCCAATACGCATCTGGAAACCTTGTTGTCGACAGCACGACCCAAACCTGTCTTACCGCTATCTGTGATCAGGAACTTCCAGAGTAATCCGTTCAGGTCTCTAAGCCAGCGGTGCGTCAATCGCATGGAAAACAGCAATCAGGTTTCCGACGCCAAAAACAAAACCAACCAGCGTCGGATTTAACAGACCAGCAATGCCAATGGTCGGGATGCACATGCATCCGCCATTTGGCATCAAGAAAAATGGTCACGGAGGAACGAACATGAAAAAGCTGATGTCCGCAGCATTTGCCTGCGCACTTTTGCTTCCAACAGTGGCATCTGCTGCTGACTATACCGGCAAGACAATCGAATTCTGGGTGCCCTTCAAAGAAGGTGGCGGAACAGATACTTGGGCGCGCGCATTGCAGCCCTTCATCGCTGAAAAACTGCCGGGTAATCCGGATGTAATTATTGTCAATGAAACAACAGGCGGTGCTATCGGTGGCTCGAACGAATTCCATCGACGCATGAAACCGGGCGGCGAAATGATTTTTGGCACCACCGGATCTGTGCAATTCCCATTCCTGCTTGGCGACAAGCGTGTCCGTTATGACTATGCTGACTGGGCCCCTGTGCTGGCCTCACCGATTGGGGGGATGGTTTATCTGCGCGCAGACAGCGGCGTTAAAGGCGTTGACGATTTTGCCACGCTTAAGGATATGAAACTGGTCTTTGGCTCTCAGGCCATTTCGACACTTGATCTGGTACCGCTGCTTGCGTTTGAAATGCTTGGTCTTGATGTACAGGCCGTATTCGGCATGAAAAGCCGTGCTCTGACCCGTCAGGCGATCCAGCGCAACGAAGTCAATATCGACTACCAAACGACCCCGACCTACCTTAAGCACGTTGTGCCGCTGGTAGAAGAAGGCGAAATGGTCCCCTTCATGTCTCTTGGCGCCCTTCAGGCAGATGGCTCCATCGGTCGTGATCCAACTTTCCCTGACGTGCCAAGCTTCCCGGAAGTTTATGAAAAGGTTCACGGTAAAAAACCGTCCGGCCCGGCATGGGATAGCTGGAAAGCATTCTTTACCGCCGGATATGGCACCCAAAAATTTATCGTCCTTCCCAAATCAAGCGATCAGGACGTGATTGATACCTATCGTGCCGCAATGAAAGAAGTTGCCGCAGATCCGCGTGCGCAAAAGGTTCTGAAAGACGAGCTTGGCAACTATGAAATCATTGTTGGCGATCAGGTCGTCCAAGCAATGAAAGACGCCACCGAGGTTCCTGAAGAAGCCCAGGCGTGGATCACCAACTGGCTCAAAGAGAAATACAATTTCTCTAACTAAGCCAATTCAAAGCAGCTCTCTACCCGGTGCCACCATGTGGCGCCGGGCTTCCCGTATAGAATAAACCTTGGGGGCGGACGACACTTATGGTCGAGGCACTTGGCGGCGCGTTTCTGCAAATTTTCAGCGGAGCGTCGATACTTTATCTCGTTGGCGGCGTAATTATGGGGCTTGTGGTCGGGGTTCTTCCCGGCTTTGGCGGCACCGTCGGCCTCGCAATTCTTTTGCCCTTTGTCTACGGGCTTGATCCGGTTTCCGGTCTGGCCCTGATGATCGGTGTGATGGCTGTTATCTGTACGGCCGATACATTCCCGGCCGTCCTGATCGGCATACCGGGATCTGTCGGGTCACAGGCCACAGTTCTGGACGGCTATGAACTTGCCAAACAGGGACAAGCCGGACGTGCACTCGCGGCGGCCTTTACCGCATCCCTGTTCGGCGGATTAATCGGGGCTGTCATTCTGACCGCAATCATTCAAATTGCCCGCCCGGTTGTACTGTCATTTGGCACCGGCGAGATGCTGATGCTCGCAGCCCTTGGACTTTCGATGGTTGGATTGCTGGCAGGTCGCTCCTTTATCAAGGGGTTGATTGCGTCAATGCTCGGCCTCCTCCTGGGCATGGTCGGCATGACGCCGACATCCAATGAATACCGAATGGATTTCGACGTTCTGTATTTGTCTAACGGCATCCCGTTGATGGTGATTGCGATTTCCATCTTTGCCATCCCGGAAATTGTCGATCTTTTGCGCCGAGACACATCCGTGTCACAGGAAACCAAGCTGTCGGGCAGTTGGCTTACCGGGGTAAAAGATGCCCTACGCAACAAATTCCTGATCTTGCGCTGTGCTGGCATCGGATCGCTTGTCGGTATGTTACCTGGCCTTGGCGCATCAGTTGTTGACTGGATCGCCTACGGTCATGCGGTGCAGAGTTCCAAGGACAAAGAGAACTTCGGGAAGGGCGATATTCGCGGCGTTCTGGCACCGGAATCCGCCAATAATGCCAAAGAAGGCGGATCACTTGTTCCGACCCTTATTTTTGGTATTCCTGGATCCGGGGCAACAGCCGTGCTCTTGGGTGGTATGATCCTGCTCGGTGTTGAGCCCGGTCTGAACATGATCAAGTACGAAATCGATACGGTTTACGTGATCATCTGGTCGCTTGCGATTGCCAACCTGATCGGGGCGGCCTTGTGTGTCATGCTGGCCCAACCGATTTCCCAGCTCACCCGGGTCAATGTACGTCTTCTTGCACCGTTCCTGATCGTATTACTGATCTTCGCGACATATCAGTCCTCCCGCAGCTGGGGCGATCTGATTTTTGCGATGGCCATTGGTATCTTTGCCATCTATATGCGGCGTTTCGGATATCCACGCCCCGCTCTCATGATCGGCTTTGTATTGTCAAACGGGGTTGAAACCAACTTCTACCAAACTTCGCAATTCTATGGCTGGGCGGTCTTTGAACGTCCGATCTTCCTGATCTTGCTGGCGATCTGTGCCGTTACCCTGTTTGGTGGATTGCGTTTGTTGAAAAAACAGAATCTCGCAGCCCCCGACAACCCGATAACCAAGGCAAACCCGGCCCAATATCTGATGGCATTGACAATGGCAGGAATGGCGGCCTTTGCCCTGTTCTTCACCAAGGACCTGACCTGGCAGGGCAATATCTTTACCCAGGTTATCGCGGTTCCCATGCTGTTGCTGTCGATGATCCTGATCTGGCGGATATCGCGTGGCGGCCTGCGCAATCCCGATATGGAAGATATCGACCTCCCGACCGATGACGGCGTTTCTGAATACAAGTCCGGGATCTGGCTGCATCTGGGCTGGATTACAGGATTGCTTCTTGCCGCAGCCTTGTTGGGATACTGGCTGGCAATCGGCGTTTTCCTGCTCGCCTTCCTTGCGCTGCGCTCCGGGCTTAGCTGGAAGCGGGCAGCGCTGGTTGCCGGTGGCGTTCTCGCCGCTGTGTCACTGATGTCCTATTTGCTGCATCTTTATTTTCCACGCGGCTTGATTCAGGAAATCTGGGATCTCCCGTTCCCGCTAGCATAGCGATATTCCGGGAACACCTGCCCCGCTACGCAGCACAAGTAGCGGGGCATTTTTTATCCGCGATGACCGTCAAAGACCCTTTTTTCTTTGTCACAGGTGCCCGATGATCAAATTGCCCAGCAAACTACCCAATCTTCTTCTGACATTACTGATCGGAATTGTTGGTGGTATTGGCGCCGAACAACTTGCTGTGCCTCTGCCATGGTTGCTTGGCCCACTCGCGACCACTGCCATTACCAGTGTTGCTGGTATCAAGACATCAAGCAGCAAGCACGTTCTCGCCCCTGCCCGCACGTTTCTGGGCGTTGCCATCGGGGCATCCTTCACACCCGCCTTGCTGGAACGGATTGATGAAATGGCCTTCAGCCTTGCCTTCATTCCAATCTATCTCGCTGTGCTGGCGCTGATCGGCTTTCCGTTTTTTCATCGTATCTGCAAGTTTGACAAGCCAACGGCCTATTACTCCACCATGCCCGGCGGCCTTCCCGATATGATTGCCTTCGGGGCTGCTGCCGGCGCAGATGTCCGTGTTCTATCAATCGTCCAGGCCACCCGTGCCTTTGCGGTTGTCGTCATCTTGCCGCTATTTCTGAGCCTTGCACTCGGGATCGAATTTTCCCGCGGACAATCGGTTGGCAGCCACTGGGCAGACATACCGTTACGGGAGGAACTTCTGATCCTGACATGCGCATTTGGTGGCTGGTTTATCGCAGGCAAACTGCGGATAAAGGGTGCAACGATCATCGGCCCGATGTTGGCCGCTGCTGTCATGAGTATGACCGGGCTAATTTCCCACCGCCCACCGGTCGAAATCATGATCATTGCGCAGCTTATCGTCGGAATTTCAATCGGATGCCGTTACGCCGGTGCGGACAGGCGGACCATCATGATTGCGGCAGGGGCTGCTGTCGGTTTTTGCATTTTGATCTTCATGCTCGCCGCAACCTTTGCCGGGATGATTTCAGTCTTTGGCAATATCGATTTCCTCGACACCATTTTGGCCTACGCACCTGGCGGTCAGGCAGAAATGACGCTTTTGGCCATCATTGTTGGTGCCGATGCCGCCTTTGTATCGCTTCATCACGTTTGCCGGGTGTTCATTGTTGTGATCGGGGCGCCGATTGCCCAGCGATATCTATGATGCAATACCGCCAGGATATCTTACTGTTCGAGGTCTGCCTGCAACCTGATGCGGGCACGATAGGCGTTGTTAATATGCGCACGTGCCGCCTTTTCCGCCGCATCCGGATCTCGCCGGGCGATCGCATCGACAATTTCCTGATGTTCATCAAGCGACTGGGCACCGCGGTTCGGGATGGCAAGCGTCGTCCCCGCCAGCAGCACCAGCGAAACCCGCATATTTTCAAGCAGATCATCAAGGAACCGGTTACGCGCCAAAAGATGAATTTGTCGGTGAAACAGCTTGTTGCGACGCATCAGCTCACCGGGATTGTCGGCAAACTCCCGGTCGGCCTCAACCATTTCGCGCAGGACATTGATTTCCACATCCGTGGCATGAAGGGCAGCCAGACGGGCTGCTGTTCCCTCCATCACCTCTCGGACAAGGTAAAGTTCCCCGACCTCGCGGTAATCAAGCACTGTAACAACAGCACCGTGATGGGGTTCATGCGTAACCAACCCCTGCTGTTCAAGCCGTTTAAGGGCTTCACGCACCGGTGTGCGGCTAATCCCGAAGCGTTCGGCAATTTCCACTTCGCGCAAACGACTGCCCGGCGAAAGATCACCACAGTCAATCGCATCAAGCAGCATGTCATATGCACTCGATCCGCTCGGCTTTCCCTGTTTCTTTCGCATCTTTCCGCCTTCGCATTGTGGTGGACATTCAAAACAACTCACAACTAGATACATTTGGACTCAACAGCATACAACCCGAATAAACCACTTTTCCGAGCTCAAGGGAGGAAATCTGAATGTCACTTCAAAGCAGGATTGCTCCGTCGGGAACAATTCGATTTGCAATCAATATCGGCAACAGCGTTTTGACCCGTGTCGATCCCAAAAGCGGCGAAGTCGGGGGAATAACGGTCAATCTCGCCCGTGACATCGCACGTGAACTTGACCTGCCTTACACGCTTGAGATTTTCAACTCTGCCCGCGCTGTCGTCGAAACAGCCTCGCAAGACGCATGGGACTTCGCTTTCGTCGCTCGGGATCCAAAACGTTCCGAAAGCATTACCTTTAGCAATCCCTACTTCCTGATCGAAGGCAGCTACCTTGTGCGCAAGGACTCCCCAATCAACTCAAACAAGGAAGTTGACCAAACCGGCGTGACTGTTGCCGTAGGAAAGGGTGCAGCCTATGACCTGTATCTGTCGCGAAATCTAAAAAATGCCAAAATTGTTCGAACTGTTGGCTCAAAACCAGTAGATGAAATGTTGATGAACAATACGATCGATGTTGCTGCCGGCATACGCCCGGCAATGGCAAAATATGTCACCCGCAACCCGGCCTTACGCTTGCTGTCAGAACCCTTCATGTTCATCGAACAAGCCATCGGAACCCCGGTACAAAACCAAGACGGTGCACGCTTTATCGAAACATACCTGAAAGAAGCGCACAGTTCCGGGCGTATCGAAAAACTCTGCAAGGTGCCTTAAGTCCCAACAAACCCTACGATCACACACAATGAAAAATAAAACAGTGCCTATACTAGGTGGATGCAGCCGGACGAAAGCAGCAATAGAGCGGTGAGAATGTGTTGGAAGAACCAATGTTACGTTCCATAAATTCTGAGATTTCTCCTCCACCCTAGAACCGCGTCGCACTCCGGGAACAAATAGTTGAGGCACGTCAACTGCTGAGTGCCTCCAGCCACCCGAAATCAATTTTTGTCTGCGCAGGAAGCGTTATCGCCAACCATGCTTTGTCAATTGGCATAACTTGTGTCTGGTATTGTGTGAAGGTCTTGTAGTTCAATCTGACCCCTGCCCCGACTTCCGATACTAAGGTCGGCTCATACAGTTTGGGCGGCACAGTCATACCTGTTGTCAGCACCTTGCCCAAGCTTTCGCGTGCACACCAAAGTATGGATGCAGCCTCATACTCATTCAGAGAAAGCTCGAAGAACTGTTGCCGCAAACTCACGTCAACATCACTCAGAACGGGCACAATGTCGGCCTCTGCCAATTGCTCAACATCGACGCCGATCGGGTGACCTTTATGGTGAATAACGGCAACACAAATCTCGTCGGAGTGAGAAATCGACACACCAAGTTCACAACACCCGTCAGATGTACCCATAATAATAGGCTGGTGAAAAACACCGCTACCAATGGCGATATCATGTGGCGACACATCATCGAGATGACATTTCAAAGCAAGCTTCGCAGCCAACCGTCCGATTGTGAAACTGTCACGTCGCTGAGGAAACTCGAAAGACAGCCGTCTTTGCTGTTCGTGTGTATGTAAATATCTGCTCGCCAGACTTTCGATTTCCTGCGGACCAAGGCGTTGCCTGTCAATTATTGCAATGGTCGCTTTCAAAATATCCGGGGCACCAAAGCCTCCGAAGGATCCATCACGGGTTAATGCCAGCTTTTGCACGGCGCAGCTTTCCGGAAACATGACGGTTAACCTCATACTTTTCAGACTGCTTCTGTATGGCCCGACGAAGATGGCTGCTTTCCCAAGCTGTATTCAGGCAACCACACACATTCACCTTACACACGTGCAGGATGCAAATTTCATACACCCTGCACAACTAATTAATTGCGAATGAGTATTATTTTTGATAACTCCATAAAAACCCATCACCTTAGTCAGGTATGTGACTTGGCAATAACGGACCTCAAAAAACTCTTTCAGTCTCACCAAAGGGAATTGCAGATTTATCTGACACGCCTTTTGCGTGATGCAGATACAGCAATGGATCTGACACAGGAGACATTTTTGCGTGTGTCGGAACATGCCAGCCCCGATAAGGCAAACGAAGTCACCCATGTCCGTTCCTACCTGTACCGCGTCGCCCATAATCTTGCGATTGATCACGTTCGGGCGCAAAAGCGAAACCCGGTTGCCGGTGCCGATGACATTCCCCTTGATGTCATTCCCAATAATTCACCCTCGCCAGAACAGATCGTCGGAGGGCAGTCTGAGCTTGAATATGTACGCCGCGCGCTTGATGAGCTGCCTGAAAAAACGCGCGAAATCTTTACTCTTGTGCGCGTTGAAGGGCTGACCTATCGCGAAACGGCTGAACAGCTCGGCATTTCTGACAGCTCCGTGCAGAAACATGTCGCGCGCGCTATTGCCCATGTGATGAAGCGCATGCGGGAAAGCCGGTCATGAAATTGCACAAAGTTTTTACGCATTTCTTGCAGTTTTATCGTCCAACAGATAAGGACGCTTTGTCCGGGTTGTCGGCAAGTGCGGGTTGGTAACGTGAGCCAGATGCAAGAAACACAGAAAAACATTGATCTGGCCGCGGCCGATTGGGTTGCGAAAATGGTCAATGGCGACCTCAGCACATCTGAACATGAAGAGCTCCATATTTGGCTGAATGCCGCACCGGAAAACCAGCAAGCTTTCATTGAGGCCAACAACGCGCTTGCTGTAATGGATGAAGCAATCCGATCAAAAGAACGCACAACCGAAAGCCCTTCATCAAGGGTTGTCGAGCTTAAACATCCGGCAAAACCGTCATCCAAGGTCCCCTCGGCAAAGAAACGCCGCTGGAGCTACGTCGCTCTTGCCGCAAGCTTGCTGCTGGCGGTTGCTTCTACGCGCATTATGTTTGGTGACCCGACCATTTTCCTCAGCGCTGATTATCACACTGCTGTCGGGGAAGTGCGGGCCATTACACTTGAGGATGGCAGTACCGTCACCTTGGGCCCCGATAGTGCAATCGCGGTTCAGTTTACCGATCAAATCCGAAACATCGCATTGATTAGCGGGCTTGCCGATTTTCAAGCTGTTCCGATGGAACGTGCGAACAAGCGTGTTTTCACCGTCACCTCGCCGCATGGCCAGGTGCAGGCGTTGGGCACACGGTTTATCGTCAACAGCTTTGATGACCACACCAATGTTGCCGTGTTGGAACATCAGGTTGAAGTCAAGCCCAACTCGGCAACATCAGAACAAATAGCAATTCTGGCGGAAAATCAGGCCGTCCGTTATAACCGCCATTCAATCAGCCCGGTGTCCACAATCAAACCCGACCGTGCGCTTAGTTGGCAAAAAGGCAAACTGATATTTGATCGCGTCACACTGCGCGAAGTTGTCTCGGAATTCTCGCGGTATCAGCGCGGCAAAATCATGATTGCGAACGAGACTGCGGCACGCAAGCTTGTCAGCGGTGTCTTTGACATGACCGATCCCCAGGCCGGACTGGAACTGATTGCACTGGAACTTGGGGTCCAGAATATCTCGATAACCCCGTTAATGACCGTTCTTTACTAAGGATTTCTGCATTCTGAGAGGCCCGTTTTTCTTGGGCTTCTGGTCTTTATCGACACAAAAATCAAAAAAACTGAAATTTATCTTACTGAGTCTGAACGCAAATCCCGTCTCATCCAATACAAGCAAATGACAATCATTTGCGTTACGGAAAAACTTTCGAGAATGGGGGTCTGCGTAATGCAGGTAATAAAAACCGGCAAAGCCGGATTGGTAAACGGGTTTGGCCATCGTCTGGCACATAGCGTCAGCTTGGTCGCATTGGCTGCGGGTATTGTTGTTGCCGGGGTATCGACGCCTGCAACCGCGCAGCAAAATACAGAAACGCAAAGTGACACATCATCCGCAATCGATTTTTCCATCCCGGCTCAGGACCTTAATCAGGCGCTTTTGACCTTCGCCAATCAGACCAATCTGCAACTCTTTTATGATGTCGATCGGGTTGCCGGATTGCAAAGCACGGCCCTTAACGGCACACACTCCCCTGCCGAGGCATTGAGAATCCTTCTTTCCGGCAGTGGCGTCAGCTATCGCTTTACTGGCAAGAATACGGTTTCCCTTACCAAGCTGGAAACATCAGACAGCAGCGGAGCAAACGTCATTGACCCGGTCTATGTCGAAGCAAACGCCCAGGACTCAGAGGACCTCGCACATGGCTATGTCGCCACGCGAAGCAGTGCAGGTACAAAAACCAGCAAAGCCCTGATTGAAACAGCAAAAAGTATTTCCGTCGTATCAGGCCAGGAAATCGAAGACCGCGCCGTTGCCAGCATCGAAGATGCAGTTGCTTATACCGCCGGGGTAGCAACCAACAATTACGGATATGATCCGCGCTTTGATCAGGTTTATGTTCGTGGCTACCCTGTGCATATTTATGGCGATTACCGTGACGGCCTGCGCCAGATGACAGGCGTCTATGCGACGTTTCGCACCGAACCCTACAGCCTTGAACAGCTTGAAATCGTTAAGGGTCCCACCGCGGCTCTTTACGGGCAATCAACACCGGGTGGCTTGCTCAACAGTGTTACCAAACGCCCCCACCTTGGTGCAAAAAACAATGTCTATGGCCGCGTCACCAACACCGACTCATACGAAGGCGGATTTGATTACAATCTTGGCCTGACAGAAAACGGGACCTGGGCATCACGCTTTGTTGGCATGGCGCGCTTTGGCGAAACCAGCAACGAAATTCAGGATGATCGGCAAATGTTCGCGCCAACAATTCGTTGGCAACCCAACGCGGATACCGATCTGACCATCTATACCCTTTTCCAGCATGACGAAACGGATGCCTCGGCAACCCTTCTGAACCTTAATGGCGCGATCCTTGATTACCGGACCAGTGACGCGGATTACGACTACCAGAAGCAGGATCAGTTCCAAGTCGGCTATGACTTGGCCCATGACCTAAACAACGCGCCTGTCACTTTGGCGCAGAAAGCGCGCTTCGGGTATTTCGATCTTGAGGCACGCTACCTGACCGGCGGCGTGACCGGCGGCGGCTGGAAGAACTCCAATACGGAATACCATCGCGCAGCACAGGCAGTTGAGGAAACCCTCTGGAGCGCGCAGGTCGACAACCAGGTCATCACAACTTTCGAGACCGCCGATGCCAAACACGAAGTCCTGACCGGTCTTGATCTGATGTATTCCAAGTCGGATTACCGTTTCGGTTCAAGCGGTGTACTCAGTGACTACATCTTCTATCTCAATGATCCCAACCGGTCGATTTCCGGCACGACACCAGCCTACACAACATTTGATGACGTAACCTACAATCAATCCGGCATCTATGTTCAGGACCAGATTGAACTTGGCAACTGGCATTTGAATGGTGGTGTGCGGCTTGACTATGCTGAACGCAAACGTATCAGCCGACTGACCAATAAAGGTTCGACCGACTACAACACGGCAACGACCTTTAACCTCAGTGCGCTCTATGCCTTTGATAACGGCATATCGCCTTATGTCAGTTGGGGTACGTCCTTTTTGCCAAGTACCAGTCAGAATTCCGAAGGCAAAATGCTCACCCCGACCGAGGGCGAGCAGTATGAGGCCGGAATCAAATTCGAGCCAGTCGGGTTTGATGGCTTCTTCACGGTTTCCGCCTATCGCCTGACCGAGGACAATGTCGCACGCTATGCTGGCTATAGCGGGTCTATCGGTTCGTACTATGATTCAATCGGCAAACTGGAAACGCGTGGCCTTGAGGTCGAAGGCAGCGCCAATGTAACCGAGAACCTTAGCCTGGTCGGGAACCTTTCCTACAACAATGCCAAAATCGTCAAAGGTTCCTATCGCGGCAATACCCCGCTCGTAACACCGGAAAAAACAGCATCCACTTGGGCAAACTACACCTTCAATGAAGGCCCGCTTGATGGATGGGGCTTTGGTGCCGGTGTTCGCTACACCGACTCAAGCTATGCCAACTATACCAACACGAGCAAGAACAAGCCCTATACGCTGCTTGATGCTGCAATCCGCTATGACTTTGCAGCACTTAGTAACAAGCTTGAAGGCCTGACCCTTGCGATTAACGGCACCAACCTTGCCGATAACGATGCCAGTATCTGTAACAACGGTTACTGCTACCAGATCGAAGGACAGACCATCGCCGCAACTCTGAAATACGACTGGTAACCGAATATTCCGGGGCGCTCGATTGCGCCCCGGACCCAATCTCGCAATCCGCGTTCACCGCGGATTTTCTGCGTTTATCGAGAGCAAATTATGGCCATGGATATATCTGATCGTCCCGCTGTCCTTGGAATGCAAAAGGCCTGCTTTGAAACGGCCCAGGGTGTGACACTCCTTAACAACATATCCGTGACTTTTCGCGCAGGCTGCCTGACGGCGATTGTCGGACATAACGGGTCCGGAAAATCCACCGCACTTAAAATGCTCGCCGGATTGAACAAACCAACAAGCGGGTCTGTCACGCTTGACGGGAATGACGTGGAACAGTTTAGTGCGCGCGAATTTGCCAAAAGCGTTGCCTATCTTGCACAGGACCCGGGGCACGGCGCGGATTATACCGTCGAAGAGTTGATTGCGCTTGGACGTTACCCATGGCATGGACCGTTTGGCCGCCTGCGCGAACATGACAAACAAGCTATTGAACGCGCTATCCTTTTGACTGGACTAGGCCCGCTTCGCAAACGCGCGGTCAACACCCTTTCAGGTGGCGAACGCCAAAGGGCCTGGATCGCGGTTACACTTGCACAGCAAGCCCCCTGTCTTTTGCTTGATGAGCCGATTTCCGCATTGGACCTTTCGCATCAATACGAAATCCTGCTTTTACTCGAACAGCTTTGCAAACAGGATGGCCTTTGCATTATTGCGGTCTTGCATGACATCAATCTGGCATCCCGATTTGCCGATCAGATCGTCGCTCTTAAAGGCGGTCATTTGATTGCAGATGCGCCGCCTTCAACAATCATGCAGTCAGACATGCTTCGCACCATCTTTGGTATGGATATGCTGGTGCATCCCCACCCTGCCCACGGGCACCCGATTGCCCTTGCCAATGTGTGATGGGGACAATTTCAATGCATGAAAACCATCGCGCATACTCCAGGCGGCTTTTTCTCAAGGGCATTACAGGTGCCTACACCTTCGCAACGCTCGCGCCAATTCTGCCTGCAACCTTCGCACATCCTGCTATGGCGAACATTGTCAAACGGTTGGTCATTGCCGATGGGGCAATTGCTGAAACCGCACTTGCCATGGGGATTGTTCCACTGGCCATGGCCGATGTGCCTGGCTATCGCGCCTGGGTTCAGAAGCCGGAAGTTCCGGAAAGCGTCATCAATCTTGGGGCACGCTTTCAACCAAGTCTGGAAAGATTGGCGCAACTTGAGCCTGACCTGATATTGACCAGCAGTTTCTATGCAAACCAGTATGCCAGTCTTTCCGATCTGGCCCCGATTGAGAAAATCGACATTTATGACAGGAAGAAAACACCCTTCCTGAATGCGATGGCAGCGGCACGAAAAATTGCTGACGTTACGGGGCACCCACATGCTGCCGATACACTGATTTCCAATACCCAAAGTCAGATAGATCAGGCGGCCAGCAGGCTGACCACGTCGCGGGCCGGCTCGGTGCTTGTCACCAGCATGCTTTCGCCGCGCCATATGCGCGTCTATGGGCAAAACAGCCTGATGCAGGATGTAATTGATCGACTTCCCATCAAAAATGCCTGGACAGGTCCCACCAATCACTGGGGTTTTGCCACCGTAACAATTGATCAGATCGCGCAATATTCAGGCGCAGCTCTCATCGCGATCGAACCGGTTCCCGACACTGTTGACCGTGCCATTCAATATAGCCCGATCCTTTCGGAGCTCCCCTCCATCAAGCGCTTTGGACTGATCACGATGCCACCAGTTGCAACATTCGGCGGGCTCTATGCCGCCGGGCGGTTTGCGGACCTTCTTGCCAGCAGTCTGACAGCGCAAAGTGCAGATCATGGGGAATTCGCATCATGACAAGCCAAGCCATGCGAAGACACCCCATCCAACTAAATGCGGTTCCGGCTGTGCTGTGCATCCTTTCAGCTGTGTTAACCCTGCTGTCGCTCGACATTGAGGTCGGCAGCTTGAATCCGACCGAAATAATCGACCTTGCCAGCGGATCCGATACGCGATCATTGTTGCTCACTCAGGGCTGGGTCCCCCGCTTTTTGATTGCGCTTGTCGCGGGTGCCGGGCTTGCGATTGCCGGTGGACTGTTTCAGCACACGTTAAAGAACCCCTTGGCATCGCCGTCTACATTGGGGCTTGCGGGCGGCGCAAAGCTGGCGCTGACACTGGTGACCCTTTATGTGCCAGGCGCACTCGTCATTGGTCAGGATACGATCGCACTGTTGGGCGCCCTCTGTGTCGGATTTCTGGTTTTTGCCTTGGCGCGTCGCAGTGGCTTTTCGCCGTTGATCGTCATCCTGACGGGCATGATCATCGCGCTCTATTGCGGGGCAGTGACAACTGCGCTGGCAATCATCCACCATGAATGGCTCAAAAGTCTTTTTATATGGGGAAGTGGCGACCTTACCCAAGACGGTTGGTATATCCTTGAACCACTGACCGTAAAGGTCATGGTGGGCGCCGCAATTGCAGTTACCCTGGCCCGCCCGCTTGAGATGCTTAATCTCAGTGATCATCAGGCAACCGTCCTTGGCGCATCGCCAGCGCGACTGCGACTGCTATGTCTTTTGATCGGGTGTTGGCTAACGGCGACAATTGTTGCCGCAGTTGGCATCATCGGATTTGTCGGGCTGGCCGGTCCGGCCATCACACGTATGCTTGGCATCAGGCGATTACGAACAAAACTTATGATGTCTGCGGTTTTTGGCGCCTTGCTTTTATGTGCCGCAGACCAGGGTGTGCAGGTTTTATCGGGATATATCGGGACACTGGTACCAGCCGGTGCCCTGACGGGTATTCTGGGTGGCCCGCTTTTGATCATCCTGATCCGGCAACTTCGAAGTGACGCACAACCGCCACAAAACACGATCGCCGTCAGCACAGCTGACCGGGGTCACCTTCGAAACCATTTGCTTGTTCTGACTGGTGTGTTCGTGGTGGTGACGGGTGCGATCTTGATCGGTCGTGACGTTCACGGTGACTGGGAACTTCAATGGAATGGCGCGCTTGAAACCGTTTGGCCTTGGCGCGGTCCGCGTATTCTCGGTGCGATGGCAGCCGGGACCATGCTGGCGATTGCGGGTACCGTGCTACAACGCATGACGGCAAACCCGATGGCAAGTCCCGAAAGCCTTGGCGTCAGTGCAGGCGCGGCAATCGGGATGATCGCGGTTGTGTTTTCGATGGATGCCCCAACGGCCTGGCTGCAAATCGCGGGCGCAACGATTGGCGCCTTTATCACCTTGGGGGCGATCTTTGCGCTCACCCGCAAGTCCGGCTATGCACCGGAACGAATTTTGATCGCAGGTATAGCGATTAGCGCATTGTTTGACGGATTTATCGCATTTCTGATGGCCGGTGGTGATCCCCGTGCAACACGCCTGTTGGCATGGAGTTCCGGGTCTACTTACGGCCTTGGATTTGACCGTGCAACGATACTGGCAGGCATCGCGGTTGCCTCCTTGCCCGTCCTGCCAGCCTTTGCCCGTTGGCTTAACCTGTTTCCATTGGGGCCGGTGACAACAAAGTCCCTTGGTGTCGATCTTTCACTCTCGCGCGGGGTGATGTTGCTGTTTGCATCAATCCTTACAGCGGCGGCAACTTTATTGGTCGGCCCCCTAAGCTTTGCGGGTCTGATTGCACCACATCTGGCAAAACTGGCCGGATTGCGTCATGCATTGTCGCATATGATCGGGGCAGCACTGATCGGGGCTGCCTTGATGATCGCTGCTGACTGGCTTGGGCGGATGTTATTCTTCCCCTGGGAAATCCCGGCCGGACTGATGGCGGCCATCATCGCAGGACCAATCATGGTCTGGCTGCTTTTACGCATCGGAAGAGGTGCACCATGATGAACTCGCTTCCCCTCCAGAACGGTTCTGAAAACAACGCTTCTTCTTCCGTCGGCGATGCATCTATCACCCGCGTACTGTCGAATATCAAGACCGACCTGTTTCAGGGTCCCTATCAGGGGCTCGGTGACCGACATCATATTCTGGCCGCGCCAAGCAACGGAATTGACTGCTTCGCACTTCACGATCCTCAATGTCTCGCACCAATTCTTGATCACTATTGCCAGGCAAAATATCCGAATGATGATCGCCGGGCTGCCATTTCGATGTGGTCACAATGGTATTTCGGAATATTTTTATCCCCGCTGCTGGTTATGGCCGCGGCGGGCGAAGTCGTACTCCCATTTCAGCCCGGTTTCGTCAGCCTGAAAACAGATGATAATCAATGCCCTACAGGCTTCGACATTCGAGATTGGCAATTATCTGAAATGAAAGACCAGTCAGTTGCACCTGATCCTTGGACACATCTTGAAAGCCTGATTGACGGCCATCTCGAACCGATGGTTGCGTCACTGGCTGCATCGTCAAAGGTCTCACCAAAAGTGTTCTGGTCAAATATCGGTGTTGTTGTTTCTTACGTTGAGAAACATGTCCTGAAAAACACCCGGATATCGCTTTTGCCATTGATCAGCGATGCCAAGCGACCTGATGGCAATCGAAACCCGATGGCAAATCCATATAGCACCAAACAATCCGAGGATGGCAGTCCCTCAAGACGCGTCTGTTGCCTTCGCTACCTGCTGACATCCGTCGACATTTGCCCTACCTGCCCGCTGGCAAAACTTTAGATGTCCATTAGGTATCCTGCTTTCCTGCGGCATAAATCCGCACTGCAGAATTCCTTACTGAGTCTCTGCGAAAATCCCGTCATATGAACAACGGACGGATCTGATGTGCGTCAGATCCGTCCGAATGACAAATGGTGATCGACCCAGTGGAGAGTGCAAACCACGTCCCAGATTTGCAAGTGACTATTATTTTCACTAACGAGCAAACCAACGGAGACACCTGGAAATGCATCAAGCGAACCAAACTGATCCACTTCCCAAAGGCCAACTTCAACGACTAGCCTTGCTAACCATCGCCAAAAATCAAGAAGGGAAATTGCGACGCGTGGCGCGATCTATCGTAAAATGCCCCCATCTGGCGGATGACATTGTTCAAGATACCTATGCCAAACTGCTTACAGCAAAGATCGATGACGAGGTCACCACACCAAGTGCCTTCATTACGCGAATTACACGAAACATGGCAATCGACAAGGTCCGCCAAATTACGTTCGAACGCACTCTTTTCGCTGACAGTGACCAAACCGAATTTTGTCCGGCTGGAAACGCCAACTGCCCGGAGGCACGCCTAAGTGGTTGCCAAGCCCTACGCATCATTGAAAACGCGTTGAAGGAACTTCCATCGCACGTACGCACTGCATTTTACCGTCACCGCGTGGATGGTTTCGCACAAAACGTCATAGCAAAGGATATCGGCGTCTCCAAAGCATCTGTTTGCGCATATATCCATCAGGCCGATCAGCGATGCCGTCAGGCTCTTCATAATGTAGAACTGACACGTCCGGCATAAGGTTTAGCGATCTGCGGCCTGTTCCCCACGTCGAACAGGCCGCAGATTTCAGTTTGCAATCCCTAGCCCCACGCTTGCACGACGGCACCACCAGCCAGGTCACCACTTCCGGCAACCCAGTCAACAATCGGCGGATTTTGATCGAGATTAAAGACGTTCTTGCCTGTCAGTGCATTTACAATCTTGGCACTTCGCCAAGCCATCAAGCTTAATTGAGGCTCAAATATCCCCAAGTCGATCCTGCCGGCATTTTGAACAAAGATGTTGCGGTCCGAAGGTCCATCCCATTGGGCACGGAAATCCGCATCCAGACGGTACGCACCAGATGCCCCCACTTCCAGACGTGAACGCAGTGGCGCCATGAATTCCGGCAATGTCGTTTCATAACCGGTTGCCAGAATCAGCGCATCCGCATCAAAGAACTCGACATCCTGATTGAGCCCGTTCCGGGCAGCAATCCTCATTGCTTCGCCATCTTGCTGAACCTGAAAGACTTCACGTTGCGGCAGGAGCCGGCCGGCAACATTGCCCTCCTGCAGGTAACGCTGCCGGTATAGCAGTTGATAAATCGACTTGAGCGTCGAAAGCGATGCACCATCACTGGCAAGCTTTTGTCGAGACATCAGATCCTGTTTGCAGGCATCCGGCAAACCTGCGAACACATCGGCATATCCGGGGGTGAAATATTCATTCACAAAAGGAGTATCATCAAGAGGTTCGAAATTGTCGCGCCGCGACAACCAGAGAACTTCTTCAACATCTTTGATGTTGCCACCAAGCAGATACTCCACAAGTTCAGCACCACTCTGCCCCCCGCCAATGACGGCAATTCTCTTGCCGCGCAGCTTTGGCAAATTCGACTTTGCCTGACTTGTGTGGAAGCATTTATGCTTGGGCAACTGGCGCGCCCAGGCCGGAACAAATGCTGGCTTGCCGACACCAATGGCAAGATTGTTCGCGACGTAACTTGTATGATCCGTGCGAACCTTAAAGTCCTGGCCATCGAACGTGACTTCGCGAACTGAACTGTCAAAGGCCAAACCACCCAGATGGTCTGCAACCCATTTCAGATAAGCTGCGAATTCCCGCCTTGGCACAGCAGCGAAATCGGCGTTCATGAAATCAAGCATGCGTTTCTGGGCGACCATGTAAGACAGGAACGACCATTTGCTGGTCGGATTGGTCAGCGTCACCAAATCTTTCAGAAACGACGTCTGAAGCTCGACACCGGGCAGCATCATATCCGGATGCCAGGCAAATTCTGAACGTTGCTCGAGAAAGACTGAAGACACATCCGTAACCCCGTCGAGCTGCGCAGCAAGACTAAGATTGAAAGGACCAATTCCGATCCCGACAAGATCCAATTTATCCATCGTTCAAGTCCTTCTATTTGCCTGAAAACTTAATATCGGCTGGTTGTGCGAAAGCGTTCGTCAAACGTTTGCCAAACCGCTTGTGGAATGCTGGATCACCGATGATGGTCAGATGATCCGTTCCGGGAATATGTTCAGGGGCCTCGGCAAGACGTGAAAGTGACTGCCAATCAATCAGATCAAGTTTTCGACTGACCGTATCGCCGGCAAGCCAAGAAGCAATCGGCACGTCATAGGGCCGAAGTTCGTGACGGCGGAAAACAAGGGCATTATCGATTAACACCCAGAACGTATGTTCGCGCGTGCCAATCCCCGGCCCGTCCGTGGGCAGCCCGAATTCGCTTTTCCCCACAAAATGAACAAACTGCGCATAGGCAAGGTCATCCATCAGCGCCAAAAGCCGTTCCCATTCTTCGCGCATCCTGGTTTTCTGTAACCAGGCCCGAATGCGCCCTTCAATCTCGGCCCGCTGCCCCGGCTGGAATTTTGGCCGTGCGTTCAGATCAAAATCATCGTCCATGTCACAGACATCGACCATCCCGATCACGCGCAAATCGATGTCGTTGCCCAGCATTCGCGCAGCTTCGTATGCAAGCAAACCACCCCAGGACCACCCCAGAAAGGCGCAGGTGCGTCCCTTCGCTTCCCGATAAACCAGCTCTGCATAACGCGAACTGATATCGGTGACCGAAACATCAAGTTCCTGATTGTCTGTAAGCGAGTGGCACATGAAGCCCACAGCGGACTGATCCTCGCCCAGGCTTTTCACCAGCTTCATATATTCGCGCGTGCTGACAAGCAGCCCGGGGAAGCAATAAAGAACCGGCTGATCGGGCTTGCCTTGCTGCAAATGCACGATATCCGCGCCCGGCTTGCAGTCGGGTTCAGACAGCGCCAACAAAAAGCTTCGAATGGTCGGAAAGTTAAAAAAGTCTGTAATTTCAGCGGTACGTTCAGGAAACCGATCACGAACTTTTGCCAATACACGCAGGGCAGTTATCGAATTCCCGCCGATCTCAAAGAAATTATCGGTCACGCCGATTTCATCAAGACCCAGCGCGGATTTCCAAATTTCCAGCAAAGCGGACTCGTCGTCATTGGCTGGCTTGGTTATGGCCCCCTCGCGACGCGGCAGCGGCAATTGTGATTTGTCGACCTTATGATTGGCATTAAGCGGCAACATCGTCATTTCGATGATGTAACCAGGCACCATGGCGCTTGGCAGCAGGTCCTGCAAACGCGCACGAACTGACCGCGTATCAACCGATGCTCCGGAACGCGGCACGACATAGGCAATCAGTTCCAACCGCGAAGCAATTTCAGCCGCGATGACGACACAGTTGGCAACATCATCAAAGCCGCGCAAAACTGTTTCAATTTCTGCCGGTTCGATACGATGTCCACGAATTTTAACCTGATCATCGACCCGTCCGGCAAACTGGATCATGCGATCGGGAAGGAAGCGGCCCAAGTCACCGGTGCGATACATTCGTGCATGATCATTGAGCGCAAAATTATCGTGAATGAACAGATCGGCGGTCTTTTCAGGCAAGTTGTTATAGCCACGCGCAACACAATAGCCGCCAAGATGTATCTCACCGATTTCGCCGGGTGCGACCGCGTTGCCATCCGCATCCAGGATATAGGCCCAACGATCTCCGACCGGTCTTCCGATCGGGGCTGTAACGGTTTCACAAAGCCGGTCCTGATCGACACGCCACAACATGGGTGTCATCACGGTTTCCGTCGGACCGTAACCGTTGATCAGATAACGAGAATTGATGGCCCGCGCAATCCGGTTGAAGGTTTCCTTTGGCATCGCTTCACCGCCAAAGGAACAAAGTGTCAGATCAAGAGTCTGACCTTTCTCGCGAAGCCATCCTGCCAACTCGTGGACATAGCTGGTCGGAAATGAAGCATGGGTCACCCCATGTTTGCGAATGGCGTTAACCGTGTCTTCCGGCGTCCAAAGCAATTGGTCAGGCAACAAAATACTGCCACCTGCCATCAACGGCACGATCCAGCGTTCATGACCGCCATCCGATGAAAATGGAAGAAACGGCAATTCTCGCGAATCTTCATCCATCAGATAGATCGGCCCGGTAGCATTCAGATGGTCAATCAACGGGCCATGATCCACCATGACCCCTTTGGGCTTACCAGTCGAACCGGACGTGTAGATAATATAGGCAAGCTGATCGGCAAGCGGGGCGACGGCAAGGAAATCGGCTTCCGACATGTCAAGCTCATCGACAAGAACAACGTCAAGCACCTGCTGACCAAGAACCGTCAAATCCCTGCCGGTGGTAACAGCATAACGTGCACCGCAATCTTTCAATACGTGCTGATTTCTGGTCTCGGGGTGCTGTGGGTCCACGGGAACAAAGGCCCCGCCCGCCTTCCAGACACCCAGAATGGCGGCAATCGCCGTTGCCGATTTCGGAAGCGCCACAACAACAACATCACCACGCCCGACACCTTTGGCAATCAAGGCGCATGCAATCGCATCTGACGTTTGTTTCAGGCGCTTTCGTGACCAAACCTCATCTGTTGTCAGGATGACCGGGCGGTCGGGATCGTCACTACAAAAACGGTCAATGACTTGATGCGGATATCCCGTCATTCCCCAGGGTTCCACCGCCCATGGCAAACCAACAGCATCGTCTGAAATTGAACGAAATCCGGGCTTTGACATCGGTTCGTTTGATGGGTTTAAGGACGCGGCATTTACCGCCTGAGAACCATTCATGGTCGTCTCCACGTTGGCAAAGCAAGTTTCAAGCATTTGCACCGAAGACGAACCGTCGCGCGCCAAGTTCAGAAGTTTCTGCATCTCGAACCGAAAAAATGCACCTGAACTTCGCATCCCCTCATCCGTCCGGACTACAGCGACTTAACGAACCCAACCGGGTTGGAAACTTCGACATCAGGAGATCCGGACATGAATGTCATTGCATTAGAAACGCCAACTCAAAACTCATCCCGAAAACTGGAAATTCCGCACTTTCAGAACGCGGGAAAATGGCGCTCATCCATCGAGAACGGACATATTCAGCTATGTGGTGAAAGTGAAAATCACGACTTCTATTTCACCCTGTCACCAAACCAGATCATCCTTGATGATGTCGCAAGCCTGACATTGAACGTTCTGGATGCCCAGGGTTTAGCTGCCTTGGGTGAGGCGCTTCTGATTGCGCATCCTTCCCGGTCTGAAATCAAACTTCCCCCGCAACTGGATCCGGAATGGACAGCGAACATGGTTCGCAGCGGTTTGATCTCTCATTCCAATAACGGCCTTGTTGTCAGTTCACGCAATCTCTATCAATTGACGCTGAACTGGTTGGCTCATCCTGAACGCGACCCTCTCCCTTTGAGTTACACGTCAACCAACGGACGTCGTCATCCAGTCCGTCGTCCAAGTGCCTCGCACACACTTTATGCGCGTCACATCCCCTGGATTGACAAAACAATCCGGTTCGAACGCGCGGATATCCGGCGTCATCTCGGGTGCTTCCATAAATGGATGAACGACCCGCGCGTCGATGTCTTCTGGGAAGAATCCGGCTCAGAGGAAAAGCACAAAGCCTTCATCCAAAGCCGACTGGATGACCCCAGAACCGAACCGCTTATTGGTTATTTCAACGATATCCCGTTCGGGTATTTCGAGCTTTACTGGGCACAAGAAGATCGCCTTGGCGAACATTATGATGCAGATGACTTTGATCGCGGCTGGCATGTTGCAATTGGTGAAGAAGCATTTCGCGGCAAGGAATATCTGACCGCATGGCTGCCGTCTCTGATGCATTACATGTTCCTTGATGACCCAAGAACGCAGCGCATTGTTGGCGAACCTGATGCCGGCCACAATCAGCAAATCCGCAACCTTCTGCGTTCGGGCTTTGCCGGCATTAAACAGGTTCGTTTCCCACACAAGACGTCCCTTCTTGTCATGTTGCTGCGCGAACGCTTCTTTGATGACCGGCTGTATGTTCCGGACTTTGTCCGCGATGAGGATGCTTCCTGATGCGAAAGCGTGCTCTTCCGAACCTGAATGATCCGGCGATCATGCGATTGATCCTGCGACTGGCCCTGCCATCTGTGGCAGGGCTTTCGATCAATGCTATCAATCAGGTCGTCGACGCCTTTTTTGTTTCCCAATATGCACTTAGTGCGATGGCGGGGGTAACTTTATCCATTCCTTGTTTCATGCTGGTCGGTGCAATCGGGCACGGATTGGGTTTGACGGCCTCAACCGAAATCGGTCGCGCTCTTGGCAGGGACAATGTCCATGATGCCGCAAGAAGCGCGTCCCTTGCCTTGGCTTTGGCCATTGGCTTTGGTGTTGCCGTTGCCATCCTGATCACATTGTTTAACGGCCCAATTCTGCATCTGCTCGGTGCGCGCAACGAGGTTTTCACCGAAGCTTCCATTTACATGCGAATTCTCGGGGCTTGCTCTGTGTTGGTGCTGTTGCAGATCGTTTGCGATTTCATTGCAATCGGCGAAGGTAACAGTCGGTTTTCGATGTATACCTTGCTCGGATCGTTTGGTCTGAACATGGTGCTGGACCCGATCCTTATCTTCGGATTGGATTTGGGGGTGGCAGGGGCGGCTTGGGCAACGATCATCTCGCAGATCGCGGCCCTTTGTGCGTATGTCTATTACTTCAAAAGACGCCTTGGCCGAATACATCCCGATGCCGGGGCCCTTCGCACACTTTCTTGGCGCAAAGCCCTAATACCATTTGGCAAGCTTGGCATTCCAGCCAGTACAACCACCATTCTGGCATCAATATGCTTTGCCGTTCTGATGCAGGCCGCCACCACGCATGGCAACGAAGAAGAACTGGCTGGATTGGCCATCTCGTTACGTATTGTGCTTCTTGCCATTCTTCCGATCATCGGCTTTTGCCTGGGTGCGCAACCGATCCTGAGCTACGCTGCGGGTGCAGGTAATCAGGCACGGTTTGAAGCCGTGTTTAAGGGCATCCTTCTCTATTGCGCGGGCTTTTCGATGACCTGCGCAGTTATTGCCTTCCTGTTCGGGGACTGGTTGATTGCGGCCTTCGTCAGCAAAGCGGAATTGATCACCTTTGGTGCGCATCTGCTCGATATCCTTGCCATACAAATCGCGTTCGTTGGCATTTATCAACCAATGGTATCGCGGTTTCAGGCTGCTCACAATGCGCGGCGCGCAGCCATCGTCAGCATGGCACCACAGGGCTACATTCAAATACCGCTAGCTCTATTTTTGCCCATGGCATTTGGCTTGGACGGAATTGTCATGGCACCTGCGCTTGCGGCCGGCCTGACGGCACTCCTTGCTGTTTCTCTGACGTTTTCTGATCGCAAAACAATCTTGATCAAGGAGCTTTCATAATGAACGAGCTACCTTCAAAGCCACTTTCGCTGCAAGACCACGAGCCCCGGCATCACGGCGCATTTGATCCCAACTACGAGCGCCACTTCCGGGCGGTTTCCCAGCCGATCTATCAAACGTCATTATTTGCATTTCGCGACTTTGACGACATGGCGAATGCCTATGCCGGAAATCCTGGTGGTCCCATCTATGCGCGTGGTGACAACCCCACCGTAATGGCATTTGAACGGGAAATTGCAAGATTGGAAAACACCGAAGCATCCCGCGCCTTTGCAAGCGGGATGGGGGCAATCAGTGCAACTGTCATGGCACTTGTCGAACCGGGAGACCGGATCGTTACCGTTCACAATGTCTATTCCGATGCATATCGACTTTTTGAAACCATGCTCAGACCAATGGGGGTCGCCATCGATTATGTCGATGGCACCAAGACAGATGCCGTAATTGACGCCATTTCAGGTGCAAAACTATTGTTCCTTGAAAGCCCGACGTCTCTGACATTTGAGCTCCAGGACCTGGAAAACCTGGCCCAAGCTGCAAAGCAGAAAAACGCGATCACCGTTATCGACAACTCGTGGGCCACACCGGTTTTTCAGCGCCCGGCAGACCACGGTATCGATCTTGTCATCCATGCCGCATCGAAATTCCTGTCTGGTCACAGCGACACGGTAGCCGGCGTCGTCACCGGGCGAAAGGACCTGATCAATAAAATCAACGGTTCAACCTTCCCCTATCTCGGCGGAAAACTCGGTCCGTTTGAAGCATGGCTTTTGCTCCGCGGCCTCGACACACTTGAGCTGCGCATGCAACGACACGCTCAAACCGGCGAGTATTTGGCCACAAGCCTGACCCAGCACCCTAAGGTTTCCCAAGTGCTCTATACCGGGTTCAGTGACCATTCCGGGAAACGCACATTACATGGCCATTCGAGCCTGTTTTCCATCATTCTTGATAAGACGGTCGACATTCGGAATTTCAGCAACGCCCTTCGAACATTCAGGTTAGGCGTAAGTTGGGGGGGACCTGAAAGTCTGGTCGTTCCCGCGGCGGCTGTACTGCACCAGAAATATGAAATCAGTGCGTTTCGTCATTTCCAGCTGGATCCGCAACTTGTGCGCATTTACTGCGGGCTGGAAAACCCGTCTGACCTTCTCGCAGATTTAAAACAGGCAATCGATGCCGGGGTAACCAGTTAAGGCCAAGGCTTGTGCCACGCTCCTAATAATAAAGGGCGCCAAACTGGCGCCCTTTTGCATTTCTGACTTTTGCCGCTTAACTGCCAACCGACACAACTCCCTGTCGCGAATTCGGCCTTGTCAGAGCGGCCAAAATCAATTCAAGCGGTCCGCGTGATGCAAAGCGGAACCAAAACTTGGCAAAAACGATCCAGCCCAGATACATCACGACTGAAATCCACAAACAATCAGCCAGACGAACCTGATTGTGCATACCGGCACCGTAACCAAGGAACACCAATCCCATGGCCAAAGACATCCCCAAATAGATTGTCAGCGACATGCGACCGGCCGGGGCAATGAATGCAACCAAACTGCGACAAGCCGTTGCACGAAAAGCCAAAAGACCATATGCGACAAGAATAATGGACAATGGCACCGCAAACAGCGGACGCATAACCAGTGTCATCATAAAGAATCGTTCTGGCTCAAATACTGCGGGCAGCGATGCAAGCGCCCCATAAAAAAGGCTTCCAGCAATTCCCGGAAAGGCGGCAAACGCCGCAATGGTGCGTAATTTGCCAACAAGAGCATCAAAGCCGTTTTCATCACAAAACCGCGCGGCAGCAAGGCCCGAGACCATGGCAGCCGCAACAAGCAGATAGTTGCTCCAAAGACAATAAAGCTGGAAACCGGCCCAACTCTCAAGACGTACCGCCATTACATCGGCGAAACTGCCTGTGGCCAGAACTACCGAAACCGGTATTTCCGGCACGACATAAGGCGACGGGTTCACTGTCAGGTTCACCCCGAAAAGCGCATTGCCAAGCACAGCCATCGCCCACAGAGCAACACCACAAACCAAAAGCCCACGAACAGACATATGCCGAACACTCAACAAAAGCAGCCCGATCACCGCATAGGGCAGCAAAATGTCTGCTTCGAAAAGGAATACCAGATTCACAACGCCGAACATTGCCAGCACACAAAGCCGCCGAACATAAAAACCGACCCCATATCGTTTGAACTGCTGTAACGCAGCAAACCCGAACAGGGCCGAGAAAATCAGGATGAATTTACTTTCAAACAATCCCTGGATCACGCTCGCGGCAAGCACATTCAACCAAAGCGGATCCCCGTCCTGCCATGCCCCACCAGCAAAACCGAACGTAATCGCAAAGAAGGGCAAATTGACCACAAGTATCCCGAACAGGGCAAACGCGCGAAGGGCGTCAATTGATGACTCGCGTTGCTGAAGCATCTTACGTCTTTCCTCTTGATTGGAACTCTTATTGGAAAGACGTTTGGCAACTGATTTAGTTCAGATGACAAGAAAGGCTTCTGCACCGCTTATCCACGCTGAACAAAAAATCCCATTACCCCGATTTTCGACAAACTAGTTAAGCCATTGAATTGAAGGTCGATAGAATTAAAGCAGGTTGAATATGTAAGAGCGAGAAAGTGAATTTGGTTTGAAATCGGCATCCCGATCGAGGGTATTTTCCTTGCATTTTCTCCGGGCGGATTACCCGAATTGAGTCTGGTCGCCCTCGCGCTGAATATCGAAGTTTCCTTCGTCGTCTTGTGCCATATCAGTCGCATTGCGATGGTCGTCCTAGGCGCAACTGCACTATCACGACTTAAACAGTAACAGCGCAGGCAGCACCCAAGGGAGGCATGATTATTAAGCCTCCCCGTCGCGTTCAATAAGCAACCCGGTAAAGCTGAAGAATATCATCTTTGGACAAATCAACCGGATTCCAGTCCAAAAGACGGCGAATAGCATGCGCCTCTTCGGCCATACGAGGCAGGTCATCCTCCGGCACACCGTGACTACCGATTGCCATATTGATCTCCAGCGACGCACAATAATCACAAACTGCGTCACGCAATGCGTCAACGCTGCCATATCCGGCAACACCAAGGGCGGCCGCAATCTTTTGGGTTTTCTCCGGAACCGCAGGCGCATTCACCGCAAGCACGTGCGGGAACATCAAGGCATTTGCCAAACCATGGGGCAGTTTGTGACGCGTTCCCAACGGATAAGCAACGGCATGGCCTGCCGTCGTATTGACCGGACCAAGACAGACTCCACCATAAAATGACGCCAACGCCATACCAGAGCGCGCCTCAATATCCGAACCATCCGCAACCGCACGGGCAAGATATTTACCAACAAGCTCGATACCCTGCAGGGCATAACCATCAATCAGTGGATGCGCACGTTTCGACGTATAGGCCTCCACGCAATGCGCAAGCGCATCAACACCGGTTGCTGCCGTAACCGCAGCCGGAACAGAAACCGTCAAAAGCGGATCAATAATCGCAAGATCGGCAAGCATATGGATGCTTTCGGTTGCAACTTTGTTCAAACTGGCCGGGTCCGTAACAAGTGCACGCGTCCCCACCTCCGACCCGGTCCCTGCCGTGGTAGGAATCTGGACAAGACCGACCTTACGCACAGGCGCACGTCCAGGGCCGGAAATATCGGACAACTCCAGCTCCCGCCCGACCAAAACAGAAACCAGCTTTGCCAGATCCATGGCTGATCCACCACCAAACCCGATGACCAGATCGCAATCCCCGGCCGCCTTGATCGCGGCATCCAGATTATGCTCATCCGGCTCCGGCTCGACATCGCCAAATACCGATACCCGCCCCAGTCCGAGCATATCGAGACGCGCGGCATTGAACCTGTCTGCAACAACAAACGGCTTTTTAAAGCCCGATGCTTCGACCCAGCCCGCCAACACCGACACGGCACCTTCACCAAACTGAAGCATGGAGGGACGTTGTATTTCGATCTGACGCGAGAGGTTAAGCATCTTCGAATCCTTTGAATTGAACATAACTTGTTAAGTAAAATTTCCTCAATCCGCTACAGCACTGGAAAACCGCAATTTTCAGCCATTCCAGGCAATATCCCAACGGAACGAGATGCCCACCTTAAAAGCGATTTGAAAAATTTGTCAATTTGTAATGTTAAGGAAAATTCATTGATTGAGATAATTCCACCGACCTGAAAAATCGACATAAACATTTGGAGAAATACATTTAAGTTATTGGTATATTTAATTTTATTAAAAGTTATCACTTAAAACGCACGTGCGCCTCTTCCCCTTGAACAACACCTTGTAGAAAAAAGAATCCGTGAAAAACAACAAAACAAGTTGACATATTTTCAGAGCACCATAACCTTGGCTCCAACAAGAAGCAGAAAATGCCACGCCTGATTGTCACGCCCACATAGGGAGGAAAGCGTGAACACAATTCGCGAATCACGCAGCAGCATCTATATCGGCAGCGGTCTGCTTGCTTTTTGTGGTTTTGCTGCATGGCGCACCGCCATGGTCAAGGCACAAGCCACCAACACCGTGGCCGGACCAACATTTCTGCCCTGGTTGATGATCGGCCTGATTGCCGCCCTGTCTGTTGCAATGATTATTCGATCGCTGAACAGCAGCAAGGAAGAGCGCCTCATTCACCTGCCCGGCCGTAAACTGCTTGTGCGGATGGGAATGTTTACAATTTTGCTTGTTGGTTATGCCGCCGCGTTCATGCCGCTCGGGTATTTGCCATCTACCCTGATCACCTTCTGTATCGGCCTGTATCTGGTTGGCGAAAAACGCCCCGTTGTTCTGATCGCCTTTCCCCTTATCACCACCGGCGCAATCTATCTCGGCTTCACGCACCTGCTAAAGGTCTGGTTGCCCTGAACAAAAAACAAAATTTCTATCACGGAGGAAGACATGAAAACGAAATTGGCACTCGCCGCAGCATTGATAACAGCGACGTTCTCGACACAGGCGCTCGCCTTCCCGGATCGTCCGATCCAGGTAATTGTTCCCTATTCCGCAGGTGGCGGCACAGACCTGTCCTTGCGCGTACTTGCCGAAAGCTTTGAGCGTAACGTTGACGGCGCGACCATGGTTGTTCGCAACCAGCCGGGTGGCGGCGGCTCAATCGGAACGTCTGGTGCAGTTGAAGCGCGCCCCGACGGCTACACGCTCGGCGCAGGGGCACAGGGACCTCTTGCAATTCTGCCGCATCTTGGCGGCACCACCTACCAGATCGATAACGTTGAATTCATTGGTTTGTTCGGCCGCAACCTCCAGGTGATGGTTGCCTGCAAAGATGCACCGTTCGATAACTTTGACGACTTCCTTGAATATGCCAAGACCAAGGCCCCGCAGATCGGCAATTCCGGCGCAGGTGGCGCAAACCACGTCTCTGCCGAAGCCTTCGCCAAAGCAGCCAACATCAAAATTGAATCTGTTCCGTTTGGTGGCTCGTCCGAGGCCCGTACCGCATGCGTTGGCGGCCACATTGATGCAATGGTTGCCTCCCCGGCAGAAGCCCTTGCCCAGGTCGAGGCCGGCAACGTTTCACCACTCTTTGTGATGGAGCCGGAACGCATTGACCTTTTCCCGGACACCCCGACCGCCGTTGAAAAAGGCATCGACTTCACCTGGTCGTCCTGGAAAGGGCTGATTGGCCCGAAAGGCATTCCTGCAGAGGACCTTAAATTCCTGCGTGATGCACTGAAAACGACGGTCGAAGACGAAGAGTTCAAAGCCAAAATGGCCGAGATGGGCGAGTTCGTCATCTACGAAAATGCCGAACAATATGAAGCCCGTGCCCGTTCTGACAGCAAGGTGGCAGAAGCCGTCCTGCGTGAACTTGGCATGTATGGGATGAATAACTGATCAAGCCTGCGAACTACGGGCTTCAGATTTTCTGAAGCCCGTCCCTTTTCGGTTCGAACGAGTAGCCTGTATGGATGTTCTTTCTTCTCTTTCCCAACTGTTTGAATTCAGCACCCTTTGGACAATTGCCCTTGGGACGTTGGGGGGACTTATTATCGGCGCACTGCCCGGCCTGACGGCAACCATGGGTGTCGCCCTGCTTATCCCTATGACTTTTGGCATGGCGCCTGTTGTTGGCCTCAATATGTTGATTGGCATCTATATTGGCGGGATCTATGGCGGGTGCGTGTCGTCCATTCTTTTGCGTACCCCCGGCACCCCGGCATCTGCGGCAACCGTTCTTGACGGCTATCCGATGGCACAGCGTGGCGAGGCCGGCAAAGCGCTGGGCATGGCAACAATTGCATCGACTGTTGGTGGATTGTTTGCGGCCGTCATCCTTGCCACCCTTGCCCCGCAACTGGCGTCCATCGCACTTAAATTTGGTGCTGCCGAATATTTTGCTCTGGCCCTGTTCGGACTGACTATTATTGCCTCCCTTTCGGGCGATTTGCTTAAAGGTGCGATTTCCGGACTTCTTGGCATTCTGATTTCCTGCGTTGGCGCGGATCCGATTACCGGTGTTTTGCGCTATACTTTCGGCGTTTCCGGCTTTGCGTCGGGATTTTCATTCACGCCTGCACTGATCGGGCTTTTTGCACTCTCGGAAGTTTTCACCCAAATGGAACGCTTGGGAAGTTCGGAAGCACCAGTGCGCAATGTCACCGGAAGATGGCCGTCACGTTCTGAAATGCGCCAAAGCAAAAACGCTCTGGTTCGCGGCTCGATTATCGGCACCATTATCGGGATTATTCCCGGCACCGGTTCGGGCACAGCTTCATGGATTTCCTATAACGAAGCCCGCCGCTCTTCGCCACATCCGGAAAAATTCGGAACCGGTTACGCACCAGGCATTGCTGCGACGGAAAGTGCGAACAATGCGGTTTGTGCCGCCGCACTGATCCCGTTGCTGGCACTCGGTATCCCCGGTGACGTTGTAACAGCGGTTCTGATGGGCGGCCTGATGATTCAGGGACTGGCCCCCGGACCAATGCTGTTCCAGACAAACCCGGATGTCATCATCGGCATTTTCGGCGGCACCTTTATCGCAACGATCTTCATGTTCATCTTCGGGATGGCGCTTATTCCGCTGTTTTCCCGGATATTGCTGATCCCGCGACAATTGCTTGCCATGACCATCGTCGTTTTCTGCTTCATCGGTTCCTTTGCCATCAACCTGAACCCCGTTGATCTATACACCATGGTCGGTTTTGGCGTGTTGGGCTGGGGCATGCATAAGTTCGGCTTCAGTCAGGCAGCTCTTTGCATCGCCTTGATCCTTGGGCCGATGATGGAAGCCAATCTTCGCCGTGGTCTTTTGCAATCGGGTGACAACCTGATCGAATTTGCCTCAGGCCCGATCACGCTGCTTTTCCTCGGACTTACCGTTCTTTCCCTTCTCTGGCCGCTGATCACGCGTATGCAGCAGAACCGCCGCCAGTCCAAAGCCTCTGACTAACAGGAAGTACCATGACCAAATCGGCATATGTCGCCCTTGTCACCTGCTTTAATGATGACGAGACCATCAATTACCAGGCAACGCGCAATCAGGTGAAACGTCAGGTCGCAGCCGGCAACAACATCATGTGCGCAGGCACCAACGGTGATTTCACTGCACTTACATTCGAAGAAAAAGTACGCCTGACAGAGGAAGTGGTGGACGAAGTTGGCGGCAAGGCCAAGGTCATCGTCAATGCCGGAATGCCTGCAACCTTTGAAACGATCAAACTTGCAAAAGAATTTGATCGCATCGGTGTCGACGGCATCGCAGTCATCACACCATTCTTCATCGCCTGCACCCAGGATGGATTAATTCGCCACTTCACCGCTGTCGCTGACAGTGTGAATACACCGACCTATCTTTATGACATTCCGCCACGAACTCAGAACCATATTGAGCCTGCAACAGCCGAAACACTTGCCGCACATGGCAATATTGCCGGGATCAAGGATTCCGGCGGCACGGATGCAAGCCTGAATGCCTATCTTGGGATCGCACGTTCCAGATCGGACTTCGATGTCTATTCCGGCCCGGACCATCTGGTTCTCTGGTCGCTTCAAAACGGTGCTGCAGGTGCAATTTCGGGCCTTGGTAACGTCCTGCCTGACATTCTTGCCGGGATCATCGACGGTTTTAATTCCGGCGACACCGCCAAAGCCGAACAGAACCAGGAAATCTTTGGTAATTTCCGCAAAGACCTTTACGGCCTGGGCTACCCGCCCGCCTTGGTAAAGCGCGCCTTGTACCTGATGGATGAAACGGTTGGCGCATCACGTCAACCCGCCCTGCTTCCGGATGCCGAACAGGACAAAAAAATCCTCGAAATCCTTAAAAAGTACGGGCGGATCTGATCATGACTGTTGTTTTGACGACATCCCCCGGTTTCGGAAAACACAATGACGTAGCCAGTAAACTGTCCGAACTTGGTTGGGAATTGATCCGCTGTGTCGATACAACCAAAGCCGACGGCGGCGTTAGCGAACATATCGAACGCGCGGATTACATTGTAGTCGGTCTTGTTCCGGTAACGCCCGAAACCTTGAAACAGGGTAAGAACCTCAAGGCTGTTCTCAAACACGGCGTCGGGGTTGATAATATCGATATTCCCGCCTGTTCGAAGGCCGGACTTCCGGTTCTGAACACTCCGGGTGCGAATGCAGATGCCGTGGCAGAGCTCGCCATCGGCATGATGTTTGCGCTGGCTCGCAACATCATCGTCGGACACAATTCTGTGGTTTCCGGTGGATGGAACCGAACTGTTGGTACACAGATCGGCGGCAAGACGCTTGGTATTGTCGGACTGGGCAACATTGGCAAGTCCCTTGCGCTTAAGGCCCGCTCTCTTGGCATGAATGTCATCGCCCAGGATGCTTATCCTGACACAGCCTTTGCCGATGCCAACGGCATTGAATTTGTCGATATTGACAGCCTTCTGGCCCGTTCTGATTATGTATCACTGCACATCTTTGGCGGCGCGGAGAACACTGCATTCATGGATGCTGCCAAACTCGCCAGGATGAAACCTAACGCCTGCCTGCTTAATCTTGCACGTGGCGAGGTTGTTGATCTTGATGCACTGGCCGACGCACTTGCCAATAATCGACTGGGCGGTGCGGGAATTGATGCCTATGTCGTCGAACCGCCAGAAATCAGCCATCCGATCTTTGCCCATCCACGCGTCGTTTTCACCCCGCATACCGGGGCTGATACCAGCGAAGCCTTGGCAAATGTCGGCCTGATGAATATCGCTGATATTGAAAGCCTGATGCGCGGCGAACATCCCAAACGGGTTTTAAATCCGCAAGTATTCGGGGGATAGCATGACTGAACGTTTTGACGTTGCCGAGCTGACACGCTTCACAACAGACCTGTTTACCAAAGCCGGTCTGGACGAAGACAAGGCCGCCGCTGTGTCCAGATACCTGATCGAAGCCGACCTGATGGGACATACCACCCACGGGCTGGCACTGACATCCTGGTATTTGCAATCGGTACGCGACGGTGTGATGAAAACCACCGGCAGCTTTGAAGTTGTGTCGGACCGCGGTGCGGCCCAGTGCTGGAATGGTCACAGACTTCCCGGTGCCTGGCTTACCAGCGAAGCTGTTAGGTCCGCAATAAAGCGGGCGCGCGAATTCGGTACGGCGACCATTGCCATTGCCAACAGTCACCATATCGGTGCACTTGCTGCCTATCTAGCGCTTGCGACCGATCAGTCGATGCTGGTTTCGATCGCGTCATCTTCACCGTCCGGCGCACAGGTTGCACCGTTTGGCGGACTTGACGGCGTTTTCACGCCCAACCCCGTGGCTTGGGGTATTCCAACAAATGACCAACCTGTTCTGATTGATATCTCGGCATCAATTACGACGGTGAATATGGGCAAGCGCCTTCAACGAGAAGGCCGGAAATATGATCATGACTGGCTGATGGATCGTGAAGGCAACCTAACAAGCGATCCTGCTTTGCTTGACGACGGTGCTACATTGCTGCCAACCGGTGGCCTGGATCATGGCCAAAAAGGCTACGGCATGGCTCTGTCGGTCGAAGCTTTGACGCAGGGGCTTGCCGGATATGGTCGTGCCGACGCTCCAAAAGGCACAAATGCCGCGGTAACCGTCAGCGTCTACGACCCGGATGCCTTTGGCGGTGTTGATAACTTTATCGCCCAAAGCAGTTGGCTTCGTGATGCCTGCCTGAACAACCGCCCCCGTGATCCCGGCAATCCGGTGCGTTTGCCCGGACAAGCAGCCCTTCAACGCAAAGAACAGGCCATCAGGGAAGGTGTTCGGCTATATCCCGGCATCGCTTCCAGTCTGAATGCCGAAGCAGACTATTATGGCATTGCGCCGGTTCTTGCACACAGATCATAAATGCAAACGGGTACGCGGCCGAAGGCAGGAGAGCAAATATAATTCCCCAAAATTCCCGATGGGATCATCGTGGATGATCGATCCCATCGGATTTCGGCATAACATGCTTGATTGACGGTTTGCTCGACAAATTTGGCATCGCCTGTCTGACACTGCGGCAGGGCAAGCTGGCTACCACCAATCAGCCTGCGTATCCAGCGCCACAAACCTGGCGTCAAAACCGGGCTTATGTCTTCACATCTTCAAGCTCAACAAACTTCCCCCAAACAAGCGATCACGCGAATGCTCAATATGCTTATACATAAGCGTTCGAGCCTCATCGGGTTTGCCATCCCGAATGGCCGCGTAAATCGCTGAATGTTCTTCAAACACTTCTTCGAGGCGCTTCAGCCCATCGGACATCAATGACTGCCCATGAAGCTTCATGCCCACATTGATATGTTCACGAAGTGCGCGCATTGATGCTTCATAATAATGGTTGTTGGCAGCGCGCGTGATCGACAGATGAAATGCAAAGTCGGCATCTTCACGATGTTGATGCGATCCCGTTGCGACCTTGAGCAAATCAAGAGCATGCTCAACTTCCTTTAACGCCTCCGCATTGTGCCGTGTAGCTGCAAGTGCGGCTGCTTCCGGCTCAATCGTCATGCGAAACTCGTAGCAACGTTGAATGTCCGCAAGAGTTTCGACCTTGGCAAAGCCCAACGGCGCCTGCGTGGCAGCACGGACATAACTTCCCGCACCCTGGCGCGAATAAATCAAACCCTCTTCACGCAGCTTCTCAAGCGCAGTGCGCAGGACAGGTCGGGAAACATCAAGCTCGGTCGCAAGGGTCGTTTCCGGTGGGAGCTTGCTATTTGGTTCATACTCACCATTCGTAATCCGGCTGTAAAGTGAATGATAAACCCTGTCCGCCAATGACATACGCGGTTTCTTTGTTTGCTCTTTCACGTCGGAGCTTCCCGTTTTTTCTTTCATCATAAGCAACTTACGTAAATTCAGCTGTCAATCAAGCAACGATAAAAAATGGCGCCACGCGTCCTCTCTGCCAAATCCGGCAGACATGGTAACAACTTTTATCGCACGCCCCTGTTGCGAGGATTGCAGCCGGCGGAAGGGACTGACCCTGATCCCAAATCTCTTTGGTTGACGGCGCGTCACGCCATTACCTCCTCAAACACACCCAAGGAGGCAACGGCCCTTGCTGTCAGACCACGCCCTGCCCAGAAAACTGTACCGCCCAATGCGCCGGATAAATCATCGGGATTGATTATAACGGACAAATTTGGAATGCTCCAAAATTACCAATATCGATTAATATGTAAACTTGTACATAATTGGTAAAATTGCGCAAGCGCGGTTTCCGCAGCACCCTCACTTAATCAGCGGCGACATCGGCAGAACTTACACTGCCACGCACAGCCCCCCCCCAACGGATCGAGTCACAAAAGACACGATCATGATCGCCAAGAGACAAGGGAGCTCTATAGGACGGCCACGACAAAGAACTGCAGCTCACTCTCAAAGAAGTCATCGCAGGAGGATATCCCGGGCTATTCTAAAAGTGCTCGGCGCCCAACAAGGGGTGATCACGTCTCCTATATGCGTCTTCTTTCAGCAAAAATTTCACCAACCGTCGCTCATGAAATTTGGCGTTTATGACTGCACTTGCGCGATCAATAACAGTGCAAGGCAAGGTGATCATTTGATGCGGACATCGCGCGCGGATCCACCCAACGATACTTGGTCATGACCGAAAGGCATAGTCGGCAAGCTTTAACTGTTGAGCCGTCCTGACATCAGTCAGAAACTCTTCGATATTCGTCAATAAACTGGTCGATTTTTCATTGAGATTTTCCGCGGCCTGCCAGACCTCGCTCGCATCAACACGCCCAAGATGCGCGGCTTTTCTCAAACCCTCCAAGCTCGAAAGTATTTTCTGGGTACCAACTTCCACTTCTGACATATTGCGCGAGATTTCACTGGTCGCACTATCCTGCTCATGAACCGCGGCCGAGATCACGCTTGAAATTGCGCTAATTTCGCTCATGCGCTTCGAAAGCATTGTCACCGCCGAAGTTGCCGATCGTGTTGAAGCCTGAATATGTGCGATCTGGTTTGAAATATCTTCCGTAGCACGTGTGGTTTGCGTCGACAGGGTTTTGACTTCAGCTGCTACAACAGAAAACCCCTTGCCGGCCCCTCCTGCGCGTGCAGCCTCGATGGTTGCGTTCAACGCCAGCAAATTGGTTTTCTCTGCAATCCCCTGAATCAACTGAACAACACATCCGATTGCGTCAACAGCGCCTTCAAGATCAGCAAACACACGATTAGCGATAACCGCTTCTTCTGCCCCGGCCTGAGCGATTTCTGACCCACGATGGACTTGTTGGGCAATTTCCTTGATTGCAGATGTCAGTTGAGTTGACGCCGATGCAACCGTTCCAACATTGCCAACTGACTTCTGCGTCTCACCCGCGACCAGTTCAGTCTGACTGGTCGTTTGGTCTGACTGGTCTGCCATATCACCGGCAGCACTGCGCAACTGGGTAATGGCGGCCTGTACGACCGTCAGGTTCTCTTCCACCGTGCTTTGAAACTCTTGAACCAATCCTTCGATCCGGGCTGACTGCGCCAATTGAGCTCGCTGAGTGGCCGTTTGTTCCAGATGCAACCGGTCGGCCTCAAGTTTATTGCGTCGAAAAACATTCAGTGCTTTGCAGAGTTCACCAATCTCGTCTTTCCTGTCGCGAATATATAGATTGTCCGCTGTATCACCGGCGACCAACTTATTCACTGCGAACGTCACCTGACGAATGGGGTCCGAAATACCGCGCCCAACCAGCCATCCGAAACTGGCGATGATGACGAGTACGCCAACTGCGAAGAAGATATCTCGCAGCGCCCTATTCCAAAACCTTTGATCAATATCGTCAATATATGCCCCGGTGGTCAGAACCCAGCCCCAAGGCTCGAAAAGCCGGGAATATGTGAGTTTTGAAGATATGCTGGCATCTTCGGGCTTTCGCCAGAGATAGGTCACAAACCCGCCTTGGCTATTGCGGGCGACTGCCGCCTGTTCACTGAGAAAATGCCGACCGTTTGCATCGACGACCTGATCTGTCTCCTTACCAACCAGATCGGCCTGAAAAGGATGAAACAAGACTTTGCCACTTGCATTGAGAATAACGAAGTAACCGTGCTTGCCGTATTGAAGATGCTGGATCAGTCCCAGCGCATCCGTCTGTGCCTCTGTCAGAGATTTCTCACCCTGGGAGACCTGAACCTGTAAGTTTGCGAACATCCCTTCAAGGATCTCAGTTGCTTGCTGCAACTCTCCCTTTCTCTCATCAATTAAAGCCGTTTTGAGAGATTTCAGTTCGAAAACCGTTGGCAAGACCAAACCGGCCACAATCAGTCCCATGAGCAACATGATCTTGGTTTGAATTTTCAAGTCGCGAAAGTGCAACGTCGACATCTTGAATCCTTTGTATTCCAAAAACACCGACACTAAAAAAGCTGGCTGCCGACACGAGGATTTCGCTGTTGAAAACGAACTTGATGTCTCGCGCCGGCAGCCAGGAAGGGTAATTTGCAATGTTTGCGGATCCGTCTCTGTTACATGATCTCCAGGGAGGAGAGAGATCTGTTGCCAGACGTGGAACAAGCAAATTACTTTTTCAGCCGGAGGGGCCACTCCGGCGGTCGCTGCTTGCTGGTCGGGGTCACAGTAGCAGCATGTCCGGAAGCATGACTGACAGGGGCCTATCCTTCCATTGCACATGGAAATGATCGCGCAATACCAAAGTATGAGCGCTTAAGGTCGGTCAATCTGATCGGGAAAGAATATCTTCCAAACAATCAATGAGTTCCTGCGCCTGAAACGGTTTTGCAAAGAAACCCTTTGCCCCATTCCTGCGAACCACTTTTTCTGATTGTTCGTTTGGAAAACCTGTAACGAAGATCATCGGAATTTGTGAATGTTCAGCCAGAAGAACCTGCTGCAACTCCAATCCCGTCATGGAAGGCATCTGAATGTCCGTGATGATGCAGGTGGTATTGTCACGTTCCGGATGGTCAAGAAATGATCTTGCCTCGCTGAATGTACGCACATTGTAGCCAAGTGAACGCAACAAGCTGGCAGTTGCCGACCTAACGGACTCGTCATCATCGATGATTGAAACCATCGGCAATTTTTTCAATTTCAGGGTCCCTTTTGTTCAGCGCAGGATTTCTGCACTGGTGTGACCCAACCAATATGAACCTACCGAGCAGTAAACAAAATCATATCAAAGGATTAATCATCTTCGATGACACCATGCTTCTTGAGAAGCTCGACAGTTCGAACCAGGTCCGCAACCGACCGCATTTCCAGTTTTTTCATCATTGTGCCACGGTGGATTTTGACGGTTACTTCGCTCAGGTTGAGTTCTCCGGCGATCTGCTTGTTCATCAGCCCTGCCGAAACAAGCATCATTGCCTGGCGCTCACGATGGGTCAGCGAGTTGAACTTTTGAACCAGATCCTCAAAGCTGGCCAAATCAATACGTCTTTTTCGGTCTAGGTCCAAAGCAACGATAACCGCATCAATTAGGTCCTGATCACGGAACGGTTTGGAAAGGAAATCGATTGCGCCGGCTTTCATTGCCTTAACGCTCATCGGCACATCACCGAAGCCCGTCATAAAGATCACTGGCATCGAAACGCCAAGCTCTTTCAGTTTACCCTGAAAATCCAGTCCACCAATTCCCGGCAGACGAACATCAAGTACCAGGCACGCCGGATTGTCCGGCAACGTCTCTTCCAAAAAGGCCGGTACTGTTTCAAAGACCGATACAGCAAAGCCGATTGAACGCAACAAACTGCTGACGGCATCTCGGATGGCAGCATCATCGTCGATCACATACACCGATCCATTCAGCGCAATATCTGATAACTCTACTTTTTTCATCACGTGCTACAAGCGGGCAGTTCAATCGTGAAAATCGCCCCCTCTCCCTCTTCAGATTGCAATGAAATTCTTCCGCCATGCGCGGAGATGATTGATCTGCAAATAGACAGCCCCATCCCCAAACCATTGCGCTTGGTCGTAAAGAAGGTTGTAAAAAGGCGTTCTTGATGCTTTCGGCAAATGCCATGACCGCTGTCCTGCACCACAATGAGCACATCCGAAGTTACAGATAACTTCAAACTGATCCGGATATTGCGCGCGCCGTTTTGAACTTCCAAAACAGCGTGATGTGCATTCATCAAAAGATTTATCAACACTTGCTGGAGCTGGATCTTGTCGCCGCGAACCTTCACATCCGGCGCGGAGATATCAACATCAACAGCAATGTCGTGACGCATCAATTCTCGCTGAACAAGTGCAAGACTTTCGGTAATCAGCTCCGCACAGTTGAGAACAGATTTGTTGAGCGGGACGCCCTTTTTGGAAAGTGACAACAGGCGTCGGACAACTTCACTTGCTCGCTGGCCCTCGGCGATCACACGGTCAAGCCCATCCCGCACTTCTGCGATTTCGGGCGGCGTACGATGCAACCATCTCAACGCGGCTTCACCATTGGTAACAACGGCCCCTAACGGCTGGTTCACCTCATGGGCAATGGATGCCACAAGTTCTCCGAGCGTTGCTACGCGGGTCGCATGCGCCAAATCGGCATGTGCCTGTTGCAAGGCCTCTTCCGTTTGTCGCAGGGCATCAATATCGTTCATAACCCCGTACCATCGAACAACCTCGTCAGCGTTGCTCATAAGCGGAGAACCCCGCATCAGCATCCACCGATAGACGCCACTGCCGGTTTTCAGGCGACATTCTGTTTCAATCATCTCTGCCGATTGTTCGGCCTGCGCCCAAAGGTCCCGCCAACGCGGCAAATCACTCGGATGGATCAGGTTTTCGAGCCGGCGCGAGATCCCCGACAGATCAATTCCAAGTTCGGTCCAGCGCTCATTGAGATAATCGACCGTTCCATCTGTCAGGTTCGTCCAGACGAATGCCGGAACAGTGTTGAGAATGACCCGCCGCTCCCGCTCCTGCTCCTGCAGTTTTACTTCGGTGCGTTTTCGTTCTGAAATGTCGGTGTTTGTTTCGAGAATTGCCCGCGGCCGTCCACGTTCATCCCGGCTTAGCGACCATCTGCTTGCGACGGTGAGTTGTGAACCATCTCTTTTCGTTTGGACAAGTTCACCTTCCCATCGGCCGGTTTCGACAAGGCACGCCATCGCCTCGGCATGCCGAACGTCAAACTTGGTATTGAGAAGCTCCGCACTTACGGCATTGATGGCCTCGTAAGATTGGTATCCGTAGAGCTTTTCCGCGCCACGATTCCAGAACTGGATGGCGCCTTCCAAGTCTCGAACAAAAATGGCATCGTTGCTCAGGTTCAACAAACCTGCACGTTGCGCCAGAACATCTGTTCCGCGCTGGTTCCGAACGGCGAGCACTGTGGTAATCGCAATTGCTGCAACACTGAATATGCAGCGCGCCAGGCTGTCATCGAACAAATCATCGTAATGTCCCCAGACAAACGCCGATACGGTCAGCACGACGCAAACGGTACCTGTTGCCCGAATTACATTTGCGGAGGCAAAGCCCGAAGCGAGCAACACTGCAATCACATACATGACAGCGACCGCCATTCCGGAATCGCTCAGATTGTCCAAGTAAAAGACAAACGCCACATATAGAAAGATCAGGAAACACGTTAAAAACCTATGTTTTCCGAGCCCCAGTTCCAAGTGCAACTCATCCCCCTCTGAGTAAGGCCCAACCATGATCGGGCAGTCGATAAACGACGGTATTGAGCACGCGGTTTGTCGATGCAGCAGACGTTGACGCGGGAGGCGCTCGGGGGCGGAGGGGGTTAGGGCGAGGCGAAAATCCTCACCACGTCAACGCCGGATTACTTGAAGAAATTTAAAGCAGAAACTGAAAATCAAGATAAAAGTCAATTTCATCACCATGTTTTCCAGAATCTTCAAAAAATCATTCAAGTACTTTGATGAAACCGATGATATCTACTATAAATAGATCATCAGTCGGCCACCCAAACAACCTACTCCACCACCGATTTAATTCAATCACACCTTCAGTTCACCGTTTAATACATATGTTCTATCGAAATTCATCAGGACGACTTCTTGACCGCGTCGCTATGTCGCCACGCAAAGATCAAATGGCGTATCGACATCAAACCCCGCATGATCCATAGGTATTTTTGTGACAGGCGAGGATTCTTTATTCAGAATTCGCCGCGCACCAATTTCCCCATCCAGTTTCTCAAGTGCGGAAAACATTGATCGAGGAAAAATGGCTGGCACACCATTCGCAGAGCCATATTGCGCCGAGATCACAGAACGGCCGTCAAAACGGTCGGTCAAATGTCGATAGTCTTGCTGCGTCACCCTGACTTGGTCACAAACAGCTATCAATATGCCATCCAGGTCATTTTGCCGCGCGGCACAGGCAACACCAACCGCGATAGAACTGCCCATTCCCGATGTCCAGTTGCTATTCACAACAACTTCAACATCCGTTGTAATTGTTGGGGCAATTTCATCTCGTGACGCACCTAAAACGACGTAGATCGGTCCACTAACCGCTTGGCGCACCTCGTCAATTGCATGATTGAGAAGCGACTTTCCGTTAAAGTTTGCAAGCTGCTTGCAGCGTCCAAACCGTTTGCTTTGTCCCGCAGCCAGAATAATTGCAGCAATCATCATTTGATCCTCCATTATTCCGCGGCCTGTAGCCGGGCTACAGCAGCACCATGTTTCCTGAAAAGCACCGCATGAATCCCTGACAAAATTGACAAGGCAATGCTTTCGGGCAGCTGCCCTCCAATGTCCAGGCCAGCTGGGCTGGCAACATCAAATGGCAGATCCGCCTCTTTGAGGCCCACCTGCATCAACAGCTCGGCAAACCGGTGCCTAGGCCCCAAGGCCGATACATGTCGAACAGAACTACGTGCCAGTAATTCCAGCGCCTTCGCATCCAGGGAAATGCTGTGAGCCATAAGGACAGAGGCATCCACACTGTTTTCATGGATGTACGCAATGAGGCTGTCATCCAGGTGACGCAGGATCACATTCGCATTTGGAAAATGCTCACGCCGGGCATTGGCGCTTCTGGGATCGACAAGTGTCGTTTTCCACCCCAGTTGATGCGACAAACTGATGACAGGACGCGCATCCATGCCACCGCCAATGATCAATAAGTGGGGTTCGGGAAAAATCGGGGTGACCAGCCAATCACCATCCGGGCGCTTTTCAATAGAGGCGTGCTCTAAAGAAACTGTATTGTCAGGTTCGAAATAGGCGCAAACATCGCCAATCTTCTGAAAATACTTTCCCTTCTGACGCCGTTGCAACGAAGCGTGCAAGTCCGCCAGACCAAGATCGTTGCCCGGTAAAAGCGGTTGCAACATGATGTGTACGCGACCACCACATCCTATTCCCAGCCTGAATGACAGGTCGTCTTCGTCACTCGCGTCATATACCAGCATCACAGCTTTGCCTGTGACCATGGCCTTGCGCGCGTTGCGCATGATATCCGCTTCGAGACAGCCTCCACTCAGCAGACCGAATTGCTGACCGTTACCATTTACCAGCATCATTGCTCCTGCTTTTCGGTAAGCCGACCCTTCGGTAAGATACACAGTCCCCAACACCCATTGGGTGCCGGTCCTGAATTTCTGCCAATCTGACAGCATGGATGACAGGTGGTTGTTCATTGGTCAGACGCCCCGTTCTGGTCGCCGGCAATCCGCGCTTCGCAGTATAAATTGCGGGAAAGCGACACACCGGGTATCGCTTCCCGCATGCGACGGCTTAAACAAAATTGAAGCCAGCCTTGGTCATTGGAAGATTGAGTATCCGTGTGCCGGTTTGCGCAAAAATGGCATTGGCAACAGCGGGCCCCGTTGGCGGAACGCCCGGCTCGCCAACACCCGACGGCGCGGCATTCGAAGACACGATCCCTACTTCGATTTCGGGCATTTCACCGTTGCGCAGCAGCTCATAGTCCGGAAAGTTGAATTGATCGACTTCACCGTCAGTCAGCGTAATCTCGCCTCGGTAAATAGCGGCCAAAGCAAAGCCTGCCCCGCCTTCCATTTGTGCACGGATAATATCCGGGTTGACGGCAACCCCACAGTCAACGGCCATATACAACTTGTTTACGTGAACGTCTTTGCCGTTAACCGACACGTCTGCGACGACCGCAACGCATGTATTAAATGAATAGTGACAAGCAAATCCGCGCTTATCCCCTTCTTCCCACCCCGACATCCTGCGTACCAGATTGATTGCCGAGATCATGCGAGCCTGGTTTGTGCCCTTGGGGTCCAACATTGCAAGGCGCATTTCAATCGGATCCTGTCGGGTCTCGCTTGCAACCATATCAAGCAGGGTTTCCATCACAAAACCGGTGTGGGTATGACCGACAGAACGCCACCACAGGACAGGCACTGCGGTTTCAAAATCGCTTAGTCCGACCGCATGATTTGGGATATCGTACAGACCTTCAGCTATCCCCTCCACGGACGTACTATCAATACCTTCGCGAACAAGAACCGGCTCAAACGCCGTGCCTTTCATAATCGATTTTGTGACAATCCGGTGATCCCAGGCTGTGATGTTACCTTCAGCACCAAGCGCAATTGTTGCGCGATGTGCTGTCTGAGATCGGTAGTGCCCGCCTCGCAGATCGTCTTCGCGGCTCCATACCAGTTTTACCGGCAACTTGCGTCCGGAGACGGCAAAGGCCATCGCAGCCTCTGCATTGTAATCCGACGTCGGGTTTGCACGTCGACCAAACGAACCACCTGCATATAGGGTTTTGATCTCAACCTGAGACGGATCGAGATCAAGAATTGCAGCTACTGTCGGATGTGACAGCCCCGGGAATTGGCAGCCGTCATACATAATCACACCGCTCTTGGTGGGTGCGATCGTACAATTTAACGGTTCAAGTGGCGCATGAGCCAAAAATGGAAACGTAAATTCTGCCTCTATCTTGCGGGGTGCCGAAGCAATCGTTGAGGCAACCGAAGACAGAGAAACGTCATGGTTGACGTCAAACTGGGGATGATCAAGCAAAGCCTTCTGAGCAGAAACAATTTCGGATGTGCTGCGGCATTCGGCATTCGCAAAATCCCACTCAACAGACAAAGCGTCCCGTGCCTGAAATGCCGACCATGTGTTTTTGGCAAAGGCAACAACCCCTGCCTTGTTTGGCAAGACTTGGGCAGCAATGAACCCGCCGACCTGTTTGGCATCACGATCATCAAAGGAGATCACGGAGCCGCCAAACTTTGGACTGCGTACAATTGCCGCGTAAATCATCCCGGGCAACTTGATGTCCATGGCAAAGACGGCGGTGCCATCCGTCTTGTTCGAGTTGTCTTTTCGATGAAGACGCTGATTGCCGATCAATCTGAACTGATCAGGCGTTTTAACAACCGGATCCGCGAAAACTTCGAGCGTTGATGCCAATCCAACAAATTCACCAAAATGCCCGAAATGCGGCCCCGATGTCAGGATGCTGCGTTCAATCGTAATGCTGTCCGGGTCGACCCCCCAGGTTTGCGCGGCAGCACGCACCAGCAAATCACGTGCAACAGCACCCGCTTCACGATACTGCATGTAAGAATTAGCTGTCGCGGTCGACCCACCGGTTCCTTGAAGGCCAAACATCAGATTTGCGTACCGACTGCCATCCGAAGGAGCAAACTCGGTATCCACCTTCTCCCAGTCCGCATCGAGCTCCTCGGCGACCAGAGTCGTTAAACCCGTGCTGGTTCCTTGGCCCATTTCAAAATGCTTCAGAATAACCGTTACAACACCACTGGCATCAATACGGACAAAGGGATTGAGAGCAGCCGCCAGTTTTGCTTCGCCCGCTGCCGCCAGAACTCCGTTGGAACCTAACCCTACAAGAAGCGCAGTACTTCCTGCCGCTGAGCCGATCAAAAACCCTCTGCGAGAAATCTGAACCGTCATGAATTAGGCCTCCAGCTTTCGGGACGCCAGTTTGACGGCCTCATTGATCCGAAGATAGGTCACGCAACGGCAGGCGTTGCCATACATGTATTCCTTGATTTCCTCATCAGACGGTTTTGGGTTTTCGGTCAAAAGACCGATCGCCGACATCACCTGCCCTGACTGACACCAGCCGCACTGGACAACATCTTTTTCTCGCCACGCTGCCTGGACTGCTTTCGCAACGCGGTCTGTGGCCCCTTCTATTGTGGTGATCTCACTGTCTACCGCATCTTCAATGAAGGTCTGACATGAGCGCGAGGGATAGCCATCGATATGAACCGTACAGGCGCCACAATAGGCGACACCGCAGCCAAACTTGGTGCCGGTCAGCTCGAGCTCGTCACGCAGCACCCAAAGCAACGGCGTGCCGGGCTCAACATCGACACTGCGGATTTCACCATTGATCTTAAGTTGATATTTCATTTGTTCGGCTCTCTCTGTCTGACAATCCCAGTCGCTGGAAGGGATGCGGGTTTCGCACGGCAGCACCTTAGCGAGACGGCACGCCATATCCCCTGGATCCCCAATGCGGGTAGTGGTCCCGCTTCTCGTTCAGTCTGTGTGCTTTGATAGAATAGGACCTTCAGATCGAGACCCGAATGTCACAAAACCGTCTTTTCGAGACAATTGGCTGCACAATGGCGGACAATGGCTACTCGTGTGATTGGGCCCGCAAGAAGGCAACCAGATCATCAAGTTCTTGCTGCTTCCTGATGGCAAATGACATCTTCACACCAGGTATGAATTTTCGAGGGGACGCCAAGAACGATTTCAGGTTCTCGTCATTCCACACAACACCAGCACCTTCCATTGCTTTTGAATATCGATACCCTTCGACAGCAGCAGATGGGCGGTCGGCGATCCCAAACAGGGAAGGACCAGACTTGTTGACGCCTTGCACCAGGGAATGACAAGCTTGGCAGCGCGTGAACAACTTTTCGCCTCTTTGCACATCATCCGATGCAAAGGCGATCGAGGACGAAAGCAATACGCCAATCATAGTCATCGTCGCGGCCATCGCGAGCCACAGGGATGCACGCACCATCAATCTCTCCTGAAATAACTGCGCCAGCAAGGCCGCCTTTTGAACGGTCTGGCGTTTCAATTTTTTGGTCTCCGGCATTTTCAGAAAACCGCGGTGCGTTTTCCATAAGACATCCCGGTGGATGTTTAATACCTACGGATGAAACCCTCATCGCCCGGCGAAAAGAGTATTTCGAAACTGAGCAAACTGATGATGAGGTGCGGAAAACACTCAACAATCCGGCTCTCCGCACCTCGTGATCATGAAGCCAGCGGCTCCAGGAAATGAAGCTTCAGCGGCTCTGCCAACAGCTCGTCAAATTGTTCGGCCAGATTTTTGAAATGGCGGCTTTTTGCATGGGCATCCAGACAAGACTGGTTCAGCCATCTTTCGTCCATAACAATGGTACCGAACGAACCGATCAACTCGTGAGGGGCATACTCAAGACACCCTTCCTCGGACTTCGTTTGCTCAACAATCGCCTGAATCTCGGCAAGCAACTTTTCCCGTTTGCCAGGTTTGGGAACAAGATAAGCAAGCAAACGGATTTCGTGATTCTGGTCTTTGGTCATGACAACCCCGCCACTGCTCATTTCAGATAGACCGGACGGGCATCCACTTTAACGCGCAAGACCTGATAAGGTTGTTCACGCAAGTCGACCCCTTGATGAAAAGCTGCCTGTCGGTGAAGCTGGTTCGCAGTGAAATACAGGTATCCGTCAGTCCCCATCGACAAAGTATCAGGCCAAAGTACCTCCGGGCCTTCTACAACGGTTTCCCATTTTCCATCACGCCCCAGACGCAAGATTGCGTTTTTCTCATAATCACCGGCATAGATGTTACCGTCAGTGTCTTCACTGAGACCGTCAGACGGGCCTTTGATCCCCAAATCTGTTACAAGCCCCTCAAGATCGGCGTCGCTCAGACTGGAGTTTAGAAGCGCAGCAGTCGGAATGCTGTAGAGATGGCGGCTCGACAATGCACAGTAGTAAAGAGTTTCTCCATCAGCTGAAATGGCGATGCCGTCACTTGCAACGAGCCAGGGTTGAGGTTCCTGATCGGGAAGACGGACTTTCAGCTCTTCCCCTTCAATTACCGGCACGAAAGAAGGGTCTGGCATCGTCGAGCTGGCACCGTTCAAGCGCCGTGACGCCTGGCCACTGGCAAGATCAACGACGATGATCCCACCCGGACCACTCAGAGAACTATCCGTGATATAGGCAACACCTTCTGCACCTTTCCGAAGATCCAGTCGCAGGTCATTCACATAACTGGTCGGCAAAACAACCTCTGGCGAGAACACGATTGTTTTGATGACCCGATCCGTTGTCAGGTCGATTGCAACAAGTTTTGCAGCACCCATGATTGGTGACTGAAAACCTGGAGACCCGGTATCGAGAACCCACAAACGATTTTCGCCGTCGGCCACAACACTCTGAACACTGGAGAACCGCTCGGTAGGAATTGCAGCATTGAACGTGTTCATTTCCTGTGATGGATAGGCAACAGCCTTGCCATCAATCAGCTCTGCAACGGTGAATTCGCTCCCATCTCCCCATTGCGGGTAATTTATGAAAATGCGGCCATTGGGTGCGACTGTGATACCTGTGGGCATCGCACCATAGAGTTCCGCAACGACTTCGGATTGTTGACGTGCATATGCAACGTTCGGAAAACTGCTCGACAGTGAAATCACTGCGGCCAAAAACAGGGGTTTGAAATGCATCGGATCAACCCTCAAAACCTGTGATAACGGTCTTGCCGATTGCGCTACCACTTTCAAGGCGCGCATGTGCAACTTTAAGGCTGGTCGCGTTTATCGGCGCCAGTTCTTCCCGTTTCGTTGTTTTGAGAACACCCACATCAATAAGATGCGCAACTTCTGTCAGCAATTGATGCTGAGCAATCATATCTTTCGTTGCAAACATGGGACGGGTGAACATGAGCTCCCAGACCACAGTGATCGCTTTGCGTTTTAGCGAGACGATGTCGAAGCTTTCCGGATCGTCAATAAGCGCAAGTTTACCCTGCGGGGCAATAATCTGCGGGAAGTAAGGAAGCTGCTTTTCGGTTGAAGTCAGACCGGCGACATATTCCACCTCATCAAAACCAATCGCCTTTAGCTCTTGATCAAGAGGATTGTGGTGATTAATGACATGATGCGCTCCCATTGCCTTAACCCACTCAATGGTTTCGGGACGAGATGCTGTTGCAATCACAGTCAGCCCGGTGAGACGGCGGGCGATCTGCGTCAGAATTGATCCGACACCGCCCGCACCATTGATGATCAGAATGGCACCTGAACCGGTCTTTTGCCCGTATGGCACGCCAAGACGGTCAAACAACAGTTCCCAGGCCGTAATGGCGGTAAGCGGCACGGCTGCCGCTTCTGACCAGTTGAGGGTTTTGGGTTTCAGAGCAACAATACGCTCATCAACAATGTGATATTCCGAATTGGCGCCAGGGCGCGTGATATCACCTGCGTAATAGACCTCGTCACCCGGTTTGAACATTGTGACGTCCGAGCCTACGGATTCTACAACCCCTGCAACATCCCAGCCAAGAACTGCGGCTTTACCTTCGGCCGGCTGTGAACGCACACGCACTTTCACATCAACCGGGTTTACCGAAACCGCCTTGACGCGAACCAAAAGGTCTTTTGGACCGGGCGATGGTACAGGAAGCTCGATATCCACAAGCGCATCGTCTCGCGCAATATCACCAGCAGTATAATAACCAACGGCTTTCATCATGCATCTCCACAAAACAAAACTTGATGGAGAGATGATTGCCCGTCTTGGTGGCCCCTAACAGAACCAAGCTTGTATACGCGTCATACATTTTTGAATGCTGTCGAGCATCAGGAAGGCCAACATGCGTCAGCGTGCAAACAATGACAGTTTGACCCTGTCAAATAGTGGCAGGCACGGCTTCTATCAGATGATCAATCAATAGGCGAAGGCGCCCAAGACGTTTCAGGTCTGCATGGTACCCCATCCAGATATCCTTCCCCGGAGGCCTTCCGAAAAGCTCTATTTCCACAAGGCCTGAGGAATTCCCCAAAACCACCGGCAAAACGCTTAGTCCGGCACCTTGCTTTGATGCAAGCGCCTGAAGTTCCCGGCTGTTGCTTCTCACACCTAGATGCGCGTTCGGCAGATGATGGCGAAGCCATTTGAGGTCCGCGATTTCGTCAAACTGGCTATCCATCGTAATCAGTTGGTGCCCGGCACCACCATCCTTGAGGTTCGGAAAACCAACACGGTCAATGTAATGCTGACTGGCAAACAACCCGTAACGGACATGCGTGAATTTGCGCTGAATGATGCCCGGGGAAGTAAATTTAACAAACCTCAATAATAAATCGGCTTCCCTTCGATCAAGGTTTAGCAGCCTGAAGTCGGTCAGTATTTCCACCGTGATCAGTGGGTTCGCGATAGAAAAACGGGTGACCGGTTCGGATAAAACGCAGTTTGAAAACCAGTCGGAAGCTGAAAGCCGGAGCGTGCCTTCCAAATCCTCGGCTGTGCCGGCAAGTTGCCGCAGCAAAGCCATGTATTCCTCGTCGATGCTTTTTGCATGCTGGAAAACAACTTCGCCTTCGTCTGTAAGTGTCAGGCGATTTGCACTGCGTTGAAACAGTGAAAACCCGCACCGGTCCTCGAAATGCCTAAGCCGACGACCAAGTGTGGGCTGACTGAGCTTCAACAATGGTGCTGCGGCCGTGAGGGATCCTTCACGGGCAACGTAATAAAACACCTTTAGGTCATCCCAGTCCAAGAGCGCTGGATCGAGTTTTTCCATATGCCACGCAGCCTCATCTGAATTCGGATATGCTAGAAGATGGCACAGTCATCCGACCTTCCGTCCTGCCTAGTGCTACTCTTACGCGGAATAACAATTCAATCATATCTCGGGATAATTGCGCATAGAATTTATACGATTTTGCGCCGCCTCAGAGGCACAGAGCTGATCAGGATGCCAGAAATGATCGCCGCAGCTCCAAAAACAAGACTGCTCCCGATTGCTTCACCAAGAACAATTGCCGATACCAGAATACCTGTAACAGGCACTCCCAACATTGCCGTGGACATGGTGCTGGCGGCCAAACGCGTACTCGCCAAGTTTACGGCACAAAAGCAAAAAGCAGTCGCCAAAGGCCCCACGAAGAACAAGGCAAGCCACAGCGTATTACTGCCGTCTCCCGAATATCGCCCTTCAAACATCAAGGCGACAAACAATAAGGCGGTGCCAGCCAAAAGCATCTGCCAAGGTGCCAGATGATATGGGGAGGTGTGACTTCTGAAGTATCTCAGATGAATAATACATACTGCCCAGCACAAGGCTCCGGCCAGGAGCATCATGTTGGCATGCAGGACTGCTGAATTTGACCAGTCAATCGCAGCAGGACTCATGAGAACGATGACTCCCAGCGCACCAAGCAGCAGTGAAGCAAGCTTTCGCGTGGTGATTCTTTCGCCAAAAACAAAGAAGGAAATAGGTGCTACCCAGACAGCCGTTGTATAGCTCAGCATTGCAGAGCGCCCCGCACTCAGTTGGGTCATTGCAATCGCACCGAGCGCCGTAAACAACATCATTTGCAGCAAGCCTACGGAAAGCAGGAAGGGCAGATCAGCTGCTCGTGGCACACGAACATCCCCTTTGGCCAGTTGATAGACCAACAAACAAAGACCACCAGTCAGAAAACGCAAACTGGAAAACCAAAGCGGCGTTATATGTTCCAGTCCGGTTTTCATCACGGGCCAATTCGCCCCCCAGATCAGGATCGCGAGAACAAGACCAAAGAGGCCCGTATAAGACATTGTACTGTTGGTTTTTTGCTGCGGAAATGGTGTGTCACAAGATGCTGCATTTGAGATTTGGGACATGACTGGCTTGTGTCCTGACGCATTGGAATTTTGGGTAAAACCGGAAGCAGCCGGTTGCTTTATGCGTGTGCTCGCTGCAATTGATCGTCCAATGCGCTCACTTTCGCATTTCCCAAATACATCGCGGAAAGCGCCTTAAGCGCGGAATGCCCGATCTTGTCCTTTGCGGCATTACGGACAACTAATGTTGCCTGATCTGAACCGCCCAACAGACCTTGTGGCTCCTCAAGTGCGCGGATCTTGTATCGGTTGTGAAGGTATTGTGGGTGCCAGAGCGGAATGACAAGCCATCGTTGAGCTGCATAGAACTGCTCAAACCTGTCGAAACAATCGGCTTCCGAGCCCGCATTAAAGCGGTAACCAAATTGGCGCAGGCCATAGCTATCAATCATCTTTTCTGAAAAACGGCTGATCCCGGCTCCCGGATTGATCCCCTGGATGAGCTTATCCATTCTGTCGAGAGATGCAGGTTTCTTGAGATCATCTACCGAGCGAACTTCAAGCTCACTGACATAGTCCGGCACACCCCATATGCAGTATGGCTCATACAGCACCGTGAGTTTGGTAACCTTGTCTGCAATTGGACGAAGATATAAATCATGACTTGCCGGTAACCATGCCGACACAAGCAGATCTATCTCGTCATTTTTCAACAATTCAAACATGTCTTCATGAGGGGCAGCCCGTCGCTGAACCTCAAAGCCATGCCTTTTGAGAACTTTCTCCACTTCAAGGCAGCTGGCCTTGTGAAACGACAAATCGATGTGCCCGACGGTCAATGACTTGGCCATGCGGCTTCCTTTCTCACCACCAAAGGCGATCCTGACAAGTTGGAATCCTGCGAGAGAAAACAGTGCCGAAACCCAAAAGAACGTCGGACAGGAACAGTCTTCTCTCTGAATTGAAATCTAGAACCCGGGGTTCGGGAATTGCTCCGTTCAGCTAACGAGCGCGCCACCGTCAATATCAATCACGGCCCCGGTAACCGAATCACAGTCGATTACAAACAGATACCCTTTGGCAACGTCCTTTGGTGATGCGACACGGCCGACCGGCAGCGCTTTCGCTGCACTTGCAAACATTTGTTCGCGATCACTTGCTGCCATTCCGCTATAGGCTTCGGTGTCTGTCAGACCGGGGCTAACGATATTGACCCGAACAGGCGCAAGTTCCCGTGCCAGGATTTTCACACCTGCTTCCAATGCGGCATTCATCGTCGTCTTAACAAACGTGCCCGGAACCGTTTTGCGTGCCAGAAATCCAGAAGTCAAAGTAAGGGTCCCACCGGAGCGGATGTATTTAGCAGCTGTCTGCGCCACCCGTACCACCCCCCAGAACTTTACGTCAAAAGCTGCTTTGGCAGCGTCAATGTCCAGCCCTGTAACCATACCCGCTGGCGCCTGTGAGCCCGCGGTAAAAATCACATGATCAACCTCACCATTGGCAAGAAACCACTCCTCGATGCTTTCCGCACTTGCAACGTCTATACCATTCGACCTGCCAAGAGAAAAAACATCGCCTCCCCGGTGCGAGAGTGCAGAGGCGATGGCCTTGCCGATGCCCGTGCTGCCGCCAAAAATAACAGTCCGCATTGAATCACTCATGTCTTCCTCATATTCCCGAAACGATCGAAGTGAATTCGGCAATGATTGATCGAGTGTTCAAACGTGCAAACAGCCAACACTGAATGACCCGCATTCATTTTTGAATGCGGGTCATATCTGCACGTTATATTGCCAGTCCGTCAGACGTCGGAAACCTGGCAGATCAGGGAGGGAACCTTATATGCCAGCTGCGGTACGGGTCGCGCGGCGAATGGTTTGCGGGGGTTGACCAAATGCTCGCAGGAACGCCCTTCGCATGCGGTCACGATCTGAAAATCCAGTTTGACGTGCCACCTCATCGATTGAATGATTGGTGTCTTCCATCAAGCTGCGTGCAACCTCCAACCTGAGATTTTCAATTGCTTTCGCAGGAGATTGTCCGGTTTCGGTACGAAAGGCACGGCTGAACTGTCTTGGGCTCAGATTTGCAACACCGGCCAGTTCTTCAACGTCAAGACGGCTTTCCAGATTGCGCCGCGCATAAGTGAGCACTTTCTGGATGCGGTCTGACTTTGGTTCCAGCTCCAGCAACGTAGAATGCTGTGTCTGTCCTCCGGCACGGCGATGATAAATGACCAGCTTCTTGGCAATCAGGCGCGCAAGATCTGCTCCGAAATCTTCCTCGATAAGCGCAAGCGCCAAATCTATCCCTGCCGTCATTCCAGCAGACGTCCAGATTGGCCCATCCTTGATAAATATCAGGTCTTCCTCGACTTTGATCTTGGGATAATTCTCTTTCATTTGCTGTGCATATGCCCAGTGGGTCGTAGCACGTCGGCCGTCAAGCAGACCGGCCGCCGCAAGCACGAATGCGCCGGTACAAATTGAAGCAATCCTGCGACTAAAGCGAGGTGCCGTCTTAAGAAAATCGACAACTTCGGTGCCTGGTGGCTGCATACTGCCGCTGACAATTAACAAATCGAAGTATCGATCGGATACAGATTCAGTATCTATCGAAAACCCTATTGACCCTTTTACCGGTCCGCCATTCGCGGACAGAATTGACACGTCATAAAGCTTTTCTTCCGATTGCGCATTGGCCAGTTCGAACGCAGTGAGGGCCGCAAGTCCCATCGGTGAAAAATCACTGTGCAGAATAAACCCCAAACTGAGCATCGCATCCTCCGATGACATAAAAAGACGTAAAATAGATAAAACGGACAAACTATGTCCTAAAACGACGTTAATATGACATTCAAGACATCGAAAATCAAGCTTATCGTCATCCTCATCGAAACCAACTTCGCAGAGGAATTTGAAATGTCTGACTCATCCGCCGCAGGAACTGCACTGATTACCGGAGCATCGGCAGGTATTGGTGCGATTTACGCTGACCGTTTGGCTAAGCGTGGTTATGACCTTGTTTTGGTTGCTCGTAACGAAGACCGCCTTAATGCAATTGCAAAAAGCATTTCTGAGGAAACCGGCCGTTACGTTCACGTTCTGCCTGCAGACCTGAGCAAAAAATCCGACACAGCACATGTTGAGCACATTCTGAAGACAGACAGCAGCATCTCCGTACTCGTCAATAATGCAGGGTTCGGATCGGTAGCCCCCCTTCTGTCGGCCGACATCAACCGCATGGAGGAAATGATTGGCCTGAATGTCACGGCACTTACACGACTGACATATGCTGCTGCTCCGGCATTTGCTTCGCGCAATGAAGGGACAATTATCAACATCTCTTCAATTGTTGCGATTGGCCCTGAGATTCTCAACGGCGTATACGGTGCGACGAAAGCCTATGTACTGGCTTTGACGCAGTCCCTGCATCACGAACTCGCCGATAAAGGCGTCCGCGTACAAGCTGTTCTTCCAGGTGCAACGGCGACAGAATTCTGGGAAATCTCCGGTATGCATCACTCAAATATGCCTGACGAAATGGTCATGCGTGCGGATGTGATGGTCGATGCAGCCCTGGCCGGACTTGACCAAGGCGAAGTCGTAACAATTCCCCCGCTGCAAAGTGGCATTGACTGGGACAATTTCGAGGCGTCTCGCAAGAGCCTCTCCCAAAAGTTTGCCCATAGCACTCCGGGTGCTCGTTACCGCGAAAAAGCACTGACCCCGGCAATTTGACCCCAGGTCAATCAGGATAATCACGCAATACCGGCTTTACAGCGCAAGTCGGGCACAAACTCCGAAGGAATAAGCAAATGCATATGACCGACAACACGATTTTCATCACTGGCGGAACATCCGGTATCGGGCGCGGACTGGCAGAGGCGTTTCACAAATTGGGCAACAAGGTAATCATCGCAGGTCGGCGTAAAGGTCTTTTAGACGAAATCACCAAAGCCAACCCGGGCATGGATGCTCTCGAACTCGATATCAACGATATTGCCAGTATCGATGCTGCTGCCAAGCAATTGATCAACAAGTATCCGAACCTGAATGTGCTCATCAACAATGCCGGTATCATGCCATTTGATGATGTATCTGGACCAGTTGATGACACGGTTTCCCAACAGATTCTGACGACAAATGTACTCGGCCCTGTGCGAATGACCTCAGCACTAGTCAAACATCTGAAAACGCAGCAGCGCGCAACAATCATCAATAACAGCTCAGTACTCGCTTTCGTGCCGTTGGCAGGAAATGCGGTTTACTCGGCTTCAAAGGCTGCAATCCACTCATACTCGATGTCGCTGCGCTTCATGCTCAGAGATACATCGGTGAGTGTACAAGAAATTGCACCGCCCTGGGTGAACACCGATCTGATCAAGAAAAGTGACGATCCGCGCGCAATGGATATTACAAGCTTCATCGAACAAACAATGCTGGGACTGGCGACAGAAACACCAGAAGTGGTGGTCGAGGCCGCAGCAGCCTTCCGCGCCAACGTCGGACCGGATGAGCATGAGTTCGTGCATAATTTCAATGCTGCACTCATTGCCGAACCGATCCCTGTCTGATGTTCCAGTTCCGGGTTGGCTTTGTCGGCCAATCCGGACTTTTTAGTTGGATACGCCCCATGACACATCAATCTGTTTGCACATCAGAATCACTTGCCCCCGCAAATTCAAGCTCTGCAAGCGTCTCAAATCTTTCCGAAAAGAAAAGGCGATCCGCCACCCTCCAGGAATTGATGCCGATACTCTGCATGGCATTGGGAACATTCGCGATCGGCACAGAAGGCTTCATGATCGCTCCGCTGTTACCCAAAATGGCTGTCGACTTTGGCCATTCCGTTTCGACGGTTGCCCAGTTGGTTACGGTATTTACAATCACACTTGCCCTTAGCTCACCCGTCATGACGGTGCTGACAGCAAACCTGAACCGCCGGAATGTTTTGCTCTGGTCAATGGCACTCTTCACTGCCGGTAATATCTTTGCGTGGCTTTCCAGCGATTATTCGAGCCTGATGATCGCAAGAATATTGCTTGCAATCGCATCCGGGCTTTATGTGCCCAACGCGAACGCATTGGCTGGCGCAATCGCCGGCCCCGAGAAACGAGGACAGGCACTGGCAATCGTCAGTGGCGGGATGACAATTGCGATTGCGCTCGGCCTGCCGCTCGGTTCACTGATCGGACATGCTCTTGGATGGCGAGCAACATTTTTTGCCGTCGGCGGAATGTCCCTGATTGCTGCTGCGGGGATATATGCGGGCGTCAATAAGGATGCAGGTCGCGAGATTCGCGTTGCGGGCCTTGCCGAAAGAGTGAAAGTTGCAACGTCGCCCGCAGTTCTGAAACCGCTGCTCGTCACTGCATTCTGGGCAATGGGGGCATATACTGCTTACCCCTTTATCGCGCCATATCTCTCACAAACTCTGAATTTTGCAGAAACCGGTATTGGTGCAACGGTCAGCCTTTGGGGAGCCTCTGCTGCAGTGGGTGTCCTGATCGGTGGTAAACTGACAGATCGCATCGGTTATCCACGCGTCATTGTACCATCGTTGCTTTTACTCGCCCTGGCATTTGCCATAATGGCATTTAGCGCCCTTGCCCTTACACCAGACATCGCATTCATTCCTGTTCTGGCCGCGATTTCGTTGTGGGGTATTACGGTTTGGTCGTTTTTCCCTGCGCAAATGGCAAATCTGATCAATGCCGGCGGACCACAAACAGCCTCTGTGACGCTTTCATTGAACACGTCGGTGATGTATGCGGGCTTCTCGCTTGGGAGTGCAATGGGCTCGATTGTCATTGCCGCTGGAAACAGCTGGCAAATCGGGGCAGTCGCAGCCATATCGGAAATAGTGGCACTAGCAATATTCCTCGGAACCAGACGCGCCAGTTAAACTTGCACGCAGCCTGCGCATCAAAGGCCTTACTCCACCGGAGTAAGGCCTTTTTCCATATCGGTCTTGCTGACTTCTTTTTGATCCGCACAGCCATAAACATGATCCGCCCGGACATTCTCCCGATGCACTTCGTCAGATATCTTTTCTCCATCAAACGATTAAACACCCGAAATCTGGAGAAATATTATGCATATGCACAACTGGAACGAATATCGTGGTCAAGTGTTGTCTGGCGTCGGAGAAGTAGCCAAACTGAGCCCGGACACCGTGAAAGGATATGCCACCATTGGCGGCGCCGGCGCCAAAACAGGTCACCTTGACGCCAAAACACGAGAACTCATTGCCTTGGCCGTTGCGATCAGCCTGCGGTGTGACGGATGTATTACGGTTCATAGCGCCGAAGCTGCCAAACTCGGCGTTTCCAAAGAAGAAATCGCCGAAGCATTAAGCGTCGCGATCAGCGTCAATGCTGGTGCTGCACTGGTTTACACAACACGCACTCTTGACGCATTCGATGCGATTACTGAAACGCAGGACTGACGAAAAACCGTTTTCGTTCGTAAGGGCCGGTCATTCTGGAATGACCGGCCCTTCGGTTTATACGGAAAGATCAGGCTTTGGATGAAAATTCGCGCCATTGGCCGGGACGAACACCGAACTCCCGAAAAAACGCCCGACTGAATGCGGCTTCGGACTGGTAGCCGACATCCTCGGCAATCTGGCCCAGTGAAGTACTTCCAGATGACAGCTTTTGACGTGCAATGCCGAGCCTGAGCCGCATCAGGAAACCAAGCGGCGCTATGTTGCCAGCTCTGGAAAACGCACGAACAAGAGAGGCTCTTGACGTCACAGAGACAGCCGCCAGTTCGTCAAGCGACCACGGATGGGCTGGATTGTGCAACATAGCAATCACCGCCTTGCGGGTCTGATTGTTGGCAAGGAGAGAAAAAACGCCTTCAGCAACTGGATGTCTTTCAAAATGATCGCGCAAAACCATGGTGAAAAGTGCCGATGCAAAATTGGCCGCAACGATTGACCAGCCCGGGCGCTCCTCCTGAATTTCTGTCGCGATATTGGAGACAATCCATTCGTGCCGACACCCCGTGTCCAGTGCAATTGTTTTTGAAATAACAACTTCGGGCAATAGCCGGACAAGAAAATCACTTGCCCCGGTGCTGTAAAAAAGCCGTCCGCAAACAAGTTTCGTTGTTACGTCACTGCCCTCGATTGTTTTGATGCGGATATCTTGGCGGACATCTGTAATGACGGTGCTGTTGCTTGTGTCAGTGCCGCTACCCAGGGAATGTTCAGATCCATGCGGCAGCAAAACAATATCGCCTTTCGATAAGGCAATTGGATCGCAGTTCCGGCGTTCAAGAAAGCAATTTCCTGCCAATACCAAGTGGAAATACGCGCACCCTTCCAAATCATGTTCGTGAAATGCACGCCAGTCTCCGCCAAAAAGACAGTAATCATCCAGGACGGGACAAACCCGAAGGAATTCCGAGAGTTCACGAAAGATATCGGCATCGACCACAATTTTTACTCTTTTGATGAAACAGAGCCAGAACCCTATATCTATTGATTGCGTTCATGCCCTGCGAGCAGATCAACAAATGCCCGTATTTCGTCGGACCTTGTTTGCGGATCGGTATTTGCAAAATTGTCCTTAAGCATAAGTCCTGCGAAGTATGACCAAACAATTTCACTCAATGTCTTGGGCGAAACAAAAGTCGATACATTCTGAAGGTTTGGTTCGATCAAAGACTGGTAAGCTTTTACCTGCTCTGCGATCAGCGACACCACTGAACCGGGCAATTCGGCAAGATCACGAACAGAGTTCACGAAGAAGCATCCGCGCGCATCTTCCGAAAACCACTGAGCAACGTTCAAAAAGCGCTCGATATTGCTAAGGCCCAACGGCTCTGCAAGCAGGATTTCGCGCGCAGGCCCAGAACTTACGTATCGTTTAAGCGCCTCTTTGAACAATTCTTCCTTGCTTGAGAATTCTGCGTAAAGGCTGGACCGGTTTAATCCTGTGGCCTGTTCAAGTTGGCTGAGACTTGCGCCCGCAAGGCCGTACATCCAAAAAACCGGAATAGCTTTATCTAACACGTTGGTACGATTGAACTGCTTTGGACGTGCCACAATAATGTCCTCACTGCTTTTTTTCGCGCCTGATACGGAAGCGTATACTCCGCGAAAACATCTCGAAAAACAACCTTTAAAAAACTGATCAGTTCAAAATGATCTTGACAAAAAAGGTTCCGATGCATTTATTTTGAACCGAACAGTTCAAAATAAATGCCGCCTCCTAGCCACGGACAAACAGATGGACAGGCTCGTCACAAAATATCGCATATGGATCACGGCAGCTGTGGTCGCACACACGCTTTGGACCAGTGCAGCACCGGCAATGGTCTATCCGATCTACATTGATCAATGGAATCTGAGTTATACGCAGACGATGCTGGTTTTCGGGACCTACCCGATTGTCGTCGGTGTTTTGCTGTTACTGAGTAATTTCGCACTGCAACGCTTCTCAAGAGAACAGCTCGTCAGCATTGGCTTAGGTGCATCGACCCTTGGTGTTTTCCTGTTTGCGATTGGAGACAGCCTTGCCTGGCTACTCGTTGGTCGTGTTTTCATGGGTGTCGGCGTTGGTTTGTCTGCAGGTTACTCTGCGGCCGAACTGATCGAGTTGTCCCCCAACAAACAACGCGCTGGCACAATCACGATCGCAGCACAATCAGTCGGGTTTTCTGCATCCTTTATTGCTGGTGGCGCCTTTGTGGAGTTCACCGCTCAGCCCGCGCATTACCCATTTGTTTTCTTGTTCATCGTCCTGCTTGCAGTTTTTTCCTTGTATATCCTCACGACGAACAGCCCCCCTCAATACCCTCAAGCAAAATCAGGCCAGGATGAGTCGAACATAAGCAAGCCATTGCTCGCATTGCTGATCCTTACTGTAACAACGGCTTATATGCACGGCGTCACCTACACAGCACTTGGTGCCACTGTCGCCAAACAGTTGCTTGCGTCAACCAACAGCTTACTGAACGGTTTCGTTCTTGGCTTCTTTGCCATTTCCATTGGTGCGGGTGCATTTTTCGCAAGAAAATTTGACGGCTTTCCCGCCATCCGAATTGGCGCAGTTTTTTCGATTTTCGGAATGGCTCTTCTTGTGGCTGCGGCAAATCAGCAAAGCATTTTTCTTTATGGCGCCTCCAGTTTTTCATCTGGAATTGGCTATGCGCTAAAATTTTCCGGATCAATATCTATAATAAATCTTAAATCAACAGAAAAAAATAACTCAAAGACAATCAACACAATTCTTGTATTTGCCTATCTATTCACCGGATTTGCATCAATTGCGGTCGGAAAAATATCCGAATACTTCGATGTCTCCTCTGCAATCTACTTCATCACGTTATCTGTATCGATAATGTCACTCTTAGTTATTTACATATCATTCAAACATTCAATTTCCTCAACTACGAACAATCCACACGGAGACTAAAATGACTCTAAAGGTGTACCCCATTACGATCGGCGAACTGACGATGGATGCCAGCGGACTGGTACTTTTCCGCAACCCGGGCACCAAAGTAACCATTCCGTTCCTGGGATTTCTGATCCTGGGTGGAGAAGCCCCCGTCCTCGTCGACACGGGCCCTCGCAACATGGAGCAGTTTCAACCATTTAACATGCATGGAATCCTCGAAGACTCCATGACGATCGACTATCACCTAAGCCAGCACGGACTAAAGCGTTCCGACATCAAATATATTGTTCATACCCATGCGCATATTGATCACGTCGGCGGTGATGACCTATTTCCCATGACAACGACGGTAGCACTAGCGCGACGCGAACTTGAATTTGCTGCGTCCGGCCTTATGGGGCCGGCTATGTACGCGGCGGCGGATACAAAGCACCTGATTGACCGGCTTTATACCCCCGGCGCCATCCGCTTGTTTGACGTGGACGGAAGCTTCGAAGAAGAAGTTATTCCCGGCGTAGCTGTGCGTCTTTCCGGGGGGCATACACCTGGATCAATTTCGGTTCTCGTCGAGACAGAGGAAGGTATGGTCAATATTGCGGGCGACATTGCCTATAATCTTCAGGATCAACTTATCTCGCCGCTACTTGATCAGGCTCTGCTTGAACCAACCATCACCGGGAACAGGGCCATGACAACGCTACAGGAAAAAACCGCGATTAAAAAAGCGCTTTCAGACAGCAAATTCCTCTTGGTTGGCCATGATGTTCCCGCCCTCATCCAAGGCGGCAAGGTAATCGGTCTCTACCCTACTGCGATCGACAACCGCCATGCCGACGTTACCAAGGCTGAAAACTACACACTCTTGGACCAGTAGAAACGCCCAAATCAAGGGCCGGTCACACAATCAATTTGATCGGTCCCCTTTTTGGTCCGACCTCTGCAACCCGGACAAATTTCCAGTCTCCCAGAGCACATCAAATTGTATCACACCTCGAATCATCACAACAATTCGAGTGGCTACTCTTCACAATGGCTTCAAACGGGAAACAAGCGGCAATGGAGCAGTGAATACGCGTTGTAGTCACTGCTCCATAGTAGGCCCGGAGGGACTTGAACCCCCAACCAGACCGTTATGAGCGGTCGGCTCTAACCAATTGAGCTACGGGCCCCCAAGACAAGATGTGTCAGGGTAAAGAAAAGACCGCACCGGATTACCGGTGCGGTCCCGAAAACTAGCGATTTTCGGGCCAAGGTCAAGCCCGAACGTCGCCTGTAATCCTATTAATAATCGAGGAACGACCGCAGCTTGCGCGAGCGCGACGGATGTTTGAGCTTGCGCAGTGCTTTTGCCTCGATCTGACGGATACGTTCACGGGTAACAGAGAACTGCTGACCAACTTCCTCAAGGGTGTGGTCGGTATTCATGCCGATCCCGAAACGCATACGCAGAACACGTTCTTCACGCGGGGTGAGCGATGCCAGAACGCGCGTGGTGGTTTCACGCAGGTTGGCCTGGATCGCTGCATCAAGTGGCTGAACGGCGTTCTTGTCTTCGATGAAATCGCCAAGATGGCTGTCTTCCTCGTCCCCGATCGGGGTTTCGAGCGAGATCGGCTCCTTGGCGATTTTCAGAACCTTGCGAACCTTTTCAAGCGGCATCTGAAGTTTTTCTGCCAGCTCTTCCGGGGTCGGTTCACGACCGATTTCATGCAGCATCTGGCGCGAGGTACGTACCAGCTTGTTGATGGTTTCGATCATGTGAACCGGAATACGGATCGTACGGGCCTGGTCCGCGATCGAGCGGGTAATGGCCTGACGGATCCACCAGGTCGCATAGGTCGAGAATTTGTAACCGCGACGGTATTCGAATTTGTCCACTGCCTTCATCAGGCCGATATTGCCTTCCTGAATAAGGTCAAGGAACTGAAGACCGCGGTTGGTATATTTCTTGGCGATCGAAATCACGAGACGCAGGTTGGCCTCGATCATTTCCTTTTTCGCACGACCGGCTTCGCGTTCGCCCTTGTTTACAACACCGTAAACACGGCGGAACTCGGAAATCGGAAGACCGACCTCGGCCGAAACACCACCGATATCTTCGCGCAGCTTGGCGATTTCTTCGGGATAGCGTTCGATAAAGGTTTTCCAGCCTTTGCCCGGCAAACCGGCAACGCGTTCCATCCAGTTCGGGTCAAGTTCATTGCCCTGATACTGTTTGACGAAGTCCGGACGCTTGATCTTGCAGCGATCGGCAAAGCGCAGAAGCTTGCCCTCAAGCCCCAGAAGACGGTTGTTAAGGCCGGTCAAATGGTCAAGAAGCTCTTCGATGCGGAAATTGTTCAGGTGAACATCTTCCATCAGCTCGACCATCTCGTTCTTGAGCTTGGTATAGCGCTTCTCGGTCGCCGCCGGAACGGTTTCACCCTTGTTCAGCGCCACCAGACGCTGTTCCTGCGCCTTGTGCAGCTTCTCATAGGTCTTGGCGATCAGTTCGAATTTCTCGAGAACCTGCTCGGTCAGTTCCTCTTCCATCTTGGAAAGCGAAACATTGACCTGCTCGTTCTCGTCTTCGTCCTCATCATCGCCTTCGCCGCCTTCTTCACCTTCGGAGTCTTCGGACTCATCGTCCTCTTCCTCTTCGGCTTCCTCGCCACCGATCGCATCGGGGGTTTCGGTTTCGGCGTCTTCGTCCTCATCATCATTGGCAGAGTCAAAGCTTTCGACATCTGCCTCTGCATCAACGTCTTCGTCCTCGCCTTCCTCGGCACCGATTTCGGCATCCGGGCCACCGCCATAGGTGGTTTCAAGGTCAATGACATCACGGAGCAAAAGCTCACCAGCCTGAAGCTGATCATGCCAGTTCACGATGGCACGAATGGTCAGCGGGGATTCGCAAATCCCGCCAATCATCATGTCACGGCCGGCCTCGATACGCTTGGCAATGGCGATTTCGCCTTCACGCGACAGCAGTTCGACACTGCCCATCTCGCGCAGATACATACGTACCGGGTCATCGGTACGGCCAACATCATCGGCAGAAATATTGCCACTCGGATCGTTGTCGGAATCGTCGTTGTCGTCATCATTGTCATCGGCCTCATCACCATCGATGACATTGATGCCCATCTCGTTGAGATTGCTCATCACGTCTTCGATCTGCTCAGAGGAGAAATGTTCTGACGGCAGTGCCGCGTTCAACTCATCGACAGAGATGTGGCCTTTCTCCTTGCCCTTGGCAATGAGCTTTTTGATGGCCGCTTTGTATGTATCGAGAAGAGGTCCGTCTGCGTTTTCAGAAGAGTTCTTTTTCTCTTCAGCGTTCGAAGTCTTAGACGACATCTATTCCCCGTTTCCCGCTGGGTACGTTCGTACCGTTGTTGTCCCACGCACTGTCTTTTCAGCGCAAATCACAAATAGCCCGATCGCCGATCCTGAATGCAAGGCACCCAAAGATCAGTCGTCGAGCTTAAACACTTTTTCCCGGCGACGGGCGAGATCCTCACGCCTGTGAGAAAACCTCTCCCATTCTTCCTGACTGATATCTGCTGCCAACTGTCGGACGGCGTATTTTGCCTCTTCGTCCTCCAGGGAGCTTACAGCCATGGAAAAAACCTGTTTCCAACCCGTTCTGGCCCGTTCCAGCGGCGTTTCGGGCTTGGCGAAAGCAGCGTGCGCGATTACATCCGCACTAACCACCCGCAAAACTGTCTCTGACAGCCCGTCGCGCTCCAAATGAGCCCGGATTGAATCGGAATCAAGTCCAGGATCGTCATCAAGCAGCTTTAAGACGGCCCGACGAAGATTGTCAAGCGCGGAGTCTGCACAACTATAGATTCCAAGCTGTTCACCGATCTCATCATGCAGGGCAGGATGATTGATCAGCGTCAGCAAAAGAATGGAGTCCTGTAGATCGCGCTTCTTCTGCATTGGCGGTCGCGACATGCCCGGTACGGCTTTTCCGGCCGGACCCCAGAAATGGTCATTTTTTCCGCGTTTGCCACCCCGTGCCGGCTTTTTATTTTGATAACCGCCGCCAGATGCCCCGCGACCGGCCGCGTTACCGCCGCGATCGCCCTTGAACAATTTCCAGATGCGATCATTGAACATCGACTTGTACTGGCTGCGCACTGCCTCGTCGGCAATCACCGAAATCCGCTGATTGATATCGGCCTCAAGGGCGGCCCGCCGTTCCGGGGTATCGATCTTGTGCGTCCCCACATCCATGCGCCAGACCAGCTCGGCCAGTGGCACGGCCTGTTCAATGATCTTTTTGAAATTCTCAAACCCGCCCGGCGCGCCCATCAGACTGTCGGGGTCTTCGCCCTCGGGCAGGATGGAAAACAGCAATGACTTGCCCGGCCGCAGGATCGGAAGTGCCCGTTCCGCCGCCCGCACAGCTGCACGTTTGCCCGCCGCATCCCCGTCCAGACACAGGATCGGCTCGTTGGTCATTTTCCAAAGCTCGCCAATCTGTTCTTCGGTAACCGCAGTGCCAAGTGGCGCCACCGCCCCGCGGAACCCGGCCCGGTGCAGGGCAATGACATCCATATAGCCCTCGGTCACAATGATCGGTGCATCGTGACGGGCGGCTTCGCGCGCCTGGGGCAGGCCATAAAGAAGGCGCCCCTTGTGAAACAGCGGCGTATCCGGACTGTTAAGGTATTTCGGCTTGGCATCGCCCATCACGCGGCCGCCAAACGCCACCACCCGCCCGCGCCGGTCAAGGATCGGGAACATCACCCGCCCACGGAACCGGTCATAGCTTTGCCGGCCGCTATCTTCGGGTTCGATCAGAAGCCCGGCCTCGATCATCAGCTTTTCGTCGATATCTTCGCGTTTGAGTGCCGCCTTCAGCGCGCCGCGATTGTCGGGCGCAAATCCCAGGCGGAATTCGGCAATGGTTTTGTCATCAAGGCCGCGACGATGAAAATAATCCAGCCCTTCCTTGCCTTCGGGCATGCGCAACATGCGTTCAAAAAACACACAAGCCGCTTCCATCACCTCGTAAAGGGTTTTGGCCTTCTGTTCGCGTTCCTGGGCTTCGCGTGACGGTTTGGGGACATCCATGCCGACCTGATTGGCCAGCACCTCGACCGCCTCGACAAAGGTCAGCCCGCGGGTATTCATCACAAAACTGATGACGTCCCCATGCGCCCCACAGCCAAAGCAGTGATAGAAGCCCTTTTGCTCATTGACCGTAAAGGACGGGGATTTTTCGGAATGGAATGGGCACAGCCCGGAATATTCCCGGCCGCGTTTGATCAGCTTCACCGATGAACCGACAATATCTGCCAGTCCGACCCGTGCCCGCAGGTCGTCCAGAAACGACTGGGGAAAGCTCATGATGTCCCGATCCCGTGATGATGCTGTTGCGCAAATGCGCAACCCTGTTGTTGGTCCTTGTCCCGGCGCGGCATTATCAATTCGTCTGTGCGAAGTGCCGGCTCTGGGACGACGAAAGCCGGACGATTTTACACGCCCGGCTTTCTAAATAAAGATAGGTCTTCCGGGACTAGCCCAAAAGTTTTTTGGCAACACCACCGGCTTTGCCGAAATCCATGGTGCCGCTGTATTTTTCGCGAAGGGCCGCCATCGTGCGCCCCATATCCTTAAGACAGGTCGCACCGATTTCGCTTACCGTACCGCGAACAGCTTCTTCGATTTCCTCATCGGAAAGCTGTGCTGGCAGGAATTTCTCGATCACCGCGATTTCTGCGGCTTCCTGTTCGGCAAGCTCGGGACGGTTGCCCTTGGTATACATCTCGATGCTTTCGCGACGCTGTTTCACCATCGCCTGAAGCAGATTGATGATTTCGTCATCCGAAATGCCATCGGTGTTGCCTTCGCCCCGTGCGGCGATATCGCGTTCTTTCAGTGCTGCCAGAATAAGGCGCACGGTGGTAACGGAGCAGGCATCCTTGGCAAGGACAGCCTTTTTCAAAGCGTCATTAAGCTGCGATCGCAGCATGGCTCATCTCTGATTCTGTGGAAGAAAGGAGCGAACATACCGCATTACAGCATAAGACGCAAAGAAAACCTTCCCCCGCAAACCGTTGATTTTCCTTGGGAAATAAAAGTTTCGATGCGTCCTTGACATGGGTCCGCGACTCCCGTAGACATCCGCCAATTTGCCTACCGGGATCACGATTTGCCCCGCTTCCAGCACGGTCCGCTGTCGCATCAACGGTGCACAGTTCAACATGCTGGGAACGACTTGGCACGTCCGCATGTCCGGTATGCAGGCAAATTGCAGTCGTTTTTATCGGCTTGCCCGCATTTATTATATATAAAAAGACTCCGTGTCTCACCGTGGAAAGATCGAAAGGACATTTGCCAATGTCAGCGCCCACGCACACCCCGCCTCCTGGTGCTTCTGCCGTACTGGTTCTCGCAGATGGTTCAGTTTTTTGGGGACGCGGCGTCGGGGCCCGAGGAGAGGTCGTCGGTGAAGTCTGCTTCAACACCTCCATTACGGGCTACCAGGAAATCATGACCGACCCGTCCTATGCCGGTCAGATGATCACCTTTACCTTCCCGCATATCGGTAACGTCGGCACCAATGACGAAGATATCGAAAATGCCAAACCGGTCGCCCTTGGCTGCATCCTGCGCCAGGACATTACCGAACCTTCCAACTACCGTGCGCGCAAACATTTCAATGACTGGCTTGCCGAGCATGGCCGCATCGGGATCGCCGGTGTAGACACCCGCCGCCTGACCAAACGCATCCGTACCGAAGGCGCACCGAACGGTGTGATCTGCCATAACCCCGACGGCACCTTTGACATCCCCGCCCTGATCGCCAAGGCCAATGAATGGCCGGGTCTTGAGGGCATGGACCTTGCCAAGGACAACAGCTGCACCACCGGTTACGACTGGGATGAAGCCCTGTGGTCACGCGAAGGCGGCTACGGCAAACTTGGCAATGCAAAACACCATGTGGTTGCCATTGATTATGGCGTGAAACGCAACATCCTGCGCAACCTCGCAAGCCTCGACTGCAAGGTCTCGGTCGTCCCGGCCACCACCACGGCCGAGGAAGTCCTGGCGATGAACCCCGATGGCATCTTCCTGTCAAACGGTCCCGGTGACCCTGCGGCAACCGGCGAATATGCCGTTCCGACCATCAAGAAACTGATCGATAGCGGCAAGCCGGTCTTTGGCATTTGCCTTGGTCATCAGATGATGGCGCTGGCGCTTGGTGCTAAGACCAAGAAAATGGATGTCGGCCATCGCGGTGCAAACCACCCGGTCAAGGACGCCACCACCGGGGTCGTCGAGATCACCTCGCAGAACCACGGCTTTGTCGTCGACAAGGACAGCCTGCCCGACAATGTCGAGGCAACGCATTTCTCGCTGTTTGACGGCTCCCTTGCCGGGCTGCGCGCCAAAGACAAACCGGCCTTTGCGGTTCAGTACCACCCGGAAGCATCGCCGGGGCCGCATGACAGCCACTACCTGTTCAAACGTTTCGTTGGTCTGATCGAAGAAGCAAAATCCTGATCACCCGATCAGGACACGCTCCGAAGATACGCGATTAACGGACTTAAACGAGGCGGTGCAGCACGTGCGCCCGCCCTGCGAAAAGCGGAAAACGACATGCCGAAACGTACAGATATCAAATCAATCCTCATCATCGGTGCTGGCCCGATTGTCATTGGTCAGGCTTGCGAATTCGACTATTCCGGCGCCCAGGCCTGTAAGGCGCTCAAGGAAGAAGGTTACCGCGTCATTCTGGTCAACTCGAACCCGGCGACCATCATGACCGACCCGAACCTGGCCGATGCCACCTATATCGAGCCGATCAAACCGGCAATGGTCGCCAAGATCATCGAAAAGGAACGCCCGGACGCGCTTCTGCCGACCATGGGTGGCCAGACCGCGCTGAACACGGCACTGGCCCTGTTCAATGACGGCACCCTTGAAAAATACGGCGTGGAAATGATCGGTGCGAAAAAGCACGTCATCGAAAAGGCCGAAGACCGCCAGCTGTTCCGTGACGCCATGGACAAGATCGGTCTGGAAAGTGCGCGTTCTGCGATGGTCAGCACCTTCGAAGATGCGGTCAAGGCACTTGAAATCACCGGTCTGCCGGCAATCATCCGTCCGAGCTTCACCCTTGGCGGCGAAGGCGGCGGCATTGCCTATAACCGTGAAGAATTCGAACAGATCGTGCGCAACGGTCTGGCGATCTCCCCGACCCATACGGTCCTGATCGAAGAATCCATTCTCGGCTGGAAAGAATATGAAATGGAAGTCGTCCGCGACAGCGCGGATAACTGCATCATCATCTGTTCGATTGAAAACGTCGATCCGATGGGCATCCATACCGGGGATTCGATCACGGTTGCCCCGGCCCTGACCCTGACCGACAAAGAATACCAGATCATGCGCGACGCATCGCTTGCCGTGCTCCGCGAGATCGGTGTTGATACCGGCGGTTCCAACGTTCAGTTCGCGGTCAACCCGGACGACGGTCGTCTGATCGTTATTGAAATGAACCCGCGCGTGTCGCGTTCTTCTGCCCTGGCATCCAAGGCAACCGGCTTCCCGATTGCCAAAATCGCTGCCAAGCTTGCGGTTGGTTACACCCTTGATGAACTTGATAACGACATTACCGGTGTGACCCCGGCTTCGTTCGAGCCGACCATCGACTATGTCGTCACCAAGATCCCGCGCTTCACCTTTGAAAAATTCCCGGGCGCCAAACCGCTTCTGGGTACGGCCATGAAGTCGGTCGGCGAAGCCATGTCGATTGGCGGAAGCTTTGCCGAAAGCCTTCAGAAAGGCCTGCGTTCGATGGAAACCGGCCTTACCGGTTTGAACGAAGTCAAAATCGAAGGCGCCCCGGACAAGGCCGCAATCCGCGCCCAGCTGACCCAGCCGATCCCGTTCCGTATTCTTTACGCGGCCCAGGCCTTCCGCCATGGCATGACGCTCGAAGAAATCCAGTCGGCCACCAAGTTTGACCGCTGGTATCTCAAACAGCTTGAAATGCTGGTCGCCGAAGAAGAAAAAGTCCGCGCCAACGGCATTCCGACCGACAAGCAGGAATTGCTGCGCCTTAAAAAGCTCGGCTTCTCTGATGCCCGTCTGGCCGAACTGGCCGGCAAGGACGAAGACACCGTCCGCGCCGACCGTCAGGCCCTTGGCCTGCGTCCGGTTTACAAACGCATCGATACCTGTGCTGCCGAATTCCCGTCGCGCACCTCGTATATGTATTCCATGTATGAAGGTGATGGTTTCTTCGAGCCGGAAAACGAAGCCGAAGTCACCGACCGCAAGAAAGTCATCATTCTTGGTGGTGGTCCGAACCGTATCGGTCAGGGCATCGAGTTTGACTATTGCTGTGTGCACGCGGCCTATGCGCTGCGCGAAGCCGGCATCGAAGCCATTATGGTCAACTGCAACCCGGAAACGGTTTCAACCGACTATGACACCTCCGATCGCCTGTATTTCGAGCCGCTGACCGCCGAAGACGTGATCGAGCTTTGCCAGCTTGAACAGTCCAAGGGCGAACTGATGGGCGTGATTGTTCAGTATGGTGGCCAAACCCCGCTGAAACTGTCCGCTGCCCTTGAAAAGGCCGGCATTCCGATCCTTGGTACCAGCCCGGACAGCATCGACCTTGCCGAAGACCGCGACCGCTTCCAGGCGCTGATCAACAAGCTCGGCCTCAAACAGCCGGCCAACGGCATTGCCCGTTCGGTTGACGAAGCCGTCAAGATTGCCGAAAGCATCGGTTACCCGATTGTGATCCGCCCGTCTTACGTGCTTGGCGGTCGTGCGATGGAAATCGTGCACACCACCGAAGACCTGCTGCGCTACATGCACGAAGCCGTTCAGGTTTCCGGCAAAAGCCCGGTTCTGATCGACAGCTTCCTTCAGGATGCGATCGAAATCGACGCCGATGCAGTTTCCGATGGTGAAAACGTCTTTGTCGCGGGCATCATGCAGCATATCGAAGAAGCCGGTATCCATTCCGGTGACTCTGCCTGCTCGCTGCCGCCCTACTCGCTTGACGAGGCCATGATTGAACGCCTCAAGGCACAGACTGTCCAGCTGGCCAAGGCACTCAACGTTGTTGGTCTGATGAACGTTCAGTTCGCGATCAAGGATGACACGATCTATCTGATCGAGGTTAACCCGCGCGCTTCGCGTACCGTTCCGTTTGTTGCCAAGGCAACCGGCAACCCGATTGCAAAAATCGGCGCACGTATCATGGCCGGCGAAAAACTGGGCGACTTTGACATTGATCACGGTCCGTTCAAACATATCGCCGTCAAGGAAGCAGTCCTTCCGTTCAACCGCTTCCCGGGTGTCGATACCCTGCTTGGCCCGGAAATGCGTTCAACCGGCGAAGTCATGGGCCTTGATACCGATTTCGGTCGCGCCTTTGCCAAGGCACAGATGGCCGCAGGCCACACTCTGCCGCAAGGTGGCAAGGTCTTCATCTCGGTCAAAAATCATGACAAACCGGCTGCTGTTCAACTCGCACGCGACGCAATTGCCCTTGGCTTTAGCGTGGTTGCGACGCACGGCACGGCAGAAGCTCTTGAAAAAGAAGGGCTGGACGTCACCCCGGTCAATAAGGTACAGGAAGGACGTCCCCATATCGTGGACATGATGAAGAACGGCGATATCAACCTGGTATTCAATACCACGGAAAGCAAACAGGCCGTGGTCGACAGTTTCTCGATCCGTCGTACTGCCCTTACCGATGATATTCCGTACTACACCACTGTCGCCGGTGCCCGCGCAACATTGCGCGCCATCGACAACCTGAAACGCGGCGCACTTGCAGTTCGTCCGGTTCAGGAATATCTTGGGGACAAGTACTAAGGTTCCTTACCGAACCTGACGGAAGAATTCAGACCGCCCGGCGGTAAAATGCCGGGCGGTTGATTTTGTAGTATCGACCGCTAATAAGAATAGGCTGTGAGCGCGATGGAAAAAGTACCAATGACCCCGCAAGGGCATCAGCGCCTCGAAGAAGAACTGAAGCATCGCAAGTCCGTCGAACGTCTTGAAATCATCAAGGCCATCGCGGAAGCACGCGAACATGGTGATCTTTCGGAAAACGCCGAATACCATGCCGCACGCGAACGCCAAAGTTTCTGCGAAGGTCGTATTGCCGAGCTCGAAGATGTCCTGAGCCGTTCCGAAGTGATCGACGTGCCGTCTCTGGCCGGCAACGTTGTGAAGTTCGGTGCTAAGGTTGATCTTGTCGACGAAGATACCGACGAGGAAACCACCTATCAGGTTGTCGGCCCGATCGAGGCTGACATCAATGCTGGCCGCATTTCAACCACCTCGCCGATCGGGCGTGCGTTGATCGGCAAGTCTGTCGGTGATTCCGTCGAAGTAACCGTCCCGGGCGGCACCAAAAGCTATGAAATTCTGAAGGTCGATTTCTCGTAAATCGGGAAATGTCCCAGTGATCAAAACGGTCCGATGATTATCGGGCCGTTTTTTTATGCCCGCGTGCCAGATATCCCCGCTCCAGCCCCCGTCACAGCAAACAAAAAAGCCGGGCGCGTATGCCCGGCTTTCTGCTGTCTGCCATTTTGGCAACGGATCTGCTGGCTTTAACCGCTTTTGGCCAACCGTTCGAGAACGGCCTCCACATTGCGATTAAGATCGGTTGCCTCCGATCCCAGATGATCGGCACTGCCCAGAAGTTCGGTTGCCATCTCGCCGGTTTCGGCCGAAATCTGTGACAATTGATGGATCAGGTCCGACAGATCGCGGGTTGCCTCAACCGTGCTGCCCAGACTGTGCGCGATCTCGCGGGTTGCACTTTGCTGCTGTTCCATGGTGGCCGAAATGGTTGCCGCCACTTCGACCATGTCGCCGATGGTTTCGGAAACCCCGTTTACCGCCGACACCGAATCCCCGGTTGCGGCTTGGATTTCGGAAATCTGCTGGGCGATCTCGTCCGTTGCCCGTGCCGTCTGGTTGGCCAGGTTTTTGACCTCGTTGGCAACAACGGCAAAGCCCTTGCCGGCTTCTCCGGCACGGGCGGCCTCGATCGTCGCGTTGAGCGCCAGAAGATTGGTCTGGGATGCGATATCGGTAATCAGATTGACGACTTCGCCAATCTTTTCGGCCGCATTTGACAACCATTCGATCCGATCACTGGCGGTTTTTGACCGCTCCACCGCATTGTCGGTAATCTCGCGGGCACGTCCGATCTGGCGGGCGATTTCTTCGGCCGATGCGTTGATTTCATCGACTGCCGACGCCGCTGATTCCACGTTCTGCGACGTTTCTTCAGACGCGTGCACCGCCCCTTTGGATGCTTCCTTTGCAACCCGTGCACGGTCATTCATATGCTGTGCACGTTTCTGCAACTGAACAGATTCATCATCAACCGCCCCGGCCGATTTACCAATCATCGCACTGATCTGGTCGGCCAGTTCACGTTTGAACTGTTCGCGTTCGACCTGACGCTGTTTGCGCAATTGTTCATTCTGCGCCAACAGATCTTCGGCCGCGGTCGCGGCTTTGACCGCTTCGTTGCGTGCGGTTTCGGCATTGGCAAGCGTGGTATAAAGGCTTTTGCACGACCAGATCAGAACGCCCGCTTCTACAATCACCACCACTGCATGCAAAACCACACGCCAGAACTGGCCGCCTTCGGGGAACACCCAGTAAGGCACCGCGAAATTCAGGATCAGGTGATGCAGCGCGATCACGCCGGTCACAACGACAATCGTTTTCCAGCATACCAGTGCGCCAAGAACCGCAAGGGCAGCAAAGAAATACATATGCACGTCAATCTGCCAGTGATGCCCGCGAAACGCATAAACCAGCACACCAACCTGCAAAATCATCGCCGAGGCCACAACAAACCGCGTGACCTGTGCCTGCGTTCCCGCCAGGCGATAAATCACAAAGGCAACTGCGGCAAAAACTGCACTGGCAATCAATGGCGACCATGCATCACTGCTGGCGACATATCCGGCAATCCCGCTAAGCGGGATGTGCAGCGCCAGGATCACAAACAGTGTCTTTATCGCGTTGGCCCGAATTTCTAGTAACTTTTCCATGGACTTACACCCAGACGTCAAAAGGCGTTATTGGTATCGCCGGACTCAAAACATGCTGAAGCAATCAGCGGAGACAGGGTAAACATCGCGCCGAAATCTTCGGCCTGCGGGACGGCACCATCGTCGCGAACAACGACCGCCATATGGCCAAAGCCGCCAAACCGCACAACGCGCCCGCCAGACGCACCGACTTGCGCAAGAATGTCATCTTCAGACAGTGAAAGTGGAAACACCATACCGACACCGGTCATGTCATCGGCCGGGCGATAGGTCAAAAGCACCAACAACACCACACCGCACAGGGCAAATAAACCTGCCGGCACGATCCCCGACCATCCCTGATCGACGACCGGTTCATTCTCGCGGACTTGCTGCTGTGATCTGAACGCTTCCAATGACTAACCTTTGATATAAAACTTATCCCATTGGTATAGGTACTTGGTATGTATGCCTAAACCACATCCTTTACAAGGATTTTCATCCCTACGTTTAGTAAGGTTATTCATCTGCACGTGTATTTGAGCGTATTGCTCGATCACGTTTTTCCATCATGATATCAGTCCGCTAGCCACACCCAGCCCGCGACATCGCCGCACGACGGCACCCAAGCCCGGGCGGCATGCGATGCCCATGGCGGGTTGCACGGAAACAGGACGCAAAAACAAAACCGGCGCCAAATTGGCACCGGTTTACATTACGCAGCAAATGTCCGAAGCGATCAGTCTTCGGCGTCGATATCAATCGGAACGCCGGGCATGTTCTTTGCGGTTCGAATCGACAATGCCGATTTGACGTGATTGACGTTTTCGGCAACCGTCAGTTCGGTGGTCAGGAATTTCTGATATTCGTCCCAGCTGTGCGAAACGATTTTCAGCAGGAAGTCCATTTCACCGGCCACCATGTGGCATTCGCGAACTTCCGGCCATTGCGCCGCACGGGCTTCAAAGGCACGCAAATCATGTTCGGCCTGGCTGGCAAGACCGACCATCGCAAACACCGTCACGTTATAGCCAAGCGCCTGCGCATCGACATCGGCATGATAGCCCTGGATAAATCCGGTTTCTTCGAGTGCGCGCACACGACGCAAACAGGGCGGGGCCGAGATACCTGCACGTCTGGCAAGTTCCACATTGGTCATGCGGCCATCTTCCTGTAGATCGCGCAGGATTCTGCGGTCGATCTTGTCGAGTTTGACCCGTTGCATTTATTCCTCGATTCTGTGCGCGAAAGTTACCCCGATTGAAACAATATTACAGCGAGGCAAGTTGCTGGCAATAATATATTCCGAACAAGAATGCAATCTTGCGCTTGGATGCCGTAACTGAAAATGCAGTAAAATCCGCTTTTTGGCATCGCTGACGATGCAAAATTCCGGCATTGTCCCCGGCCTTCAACAGTCTGGCGAAACTACCGGTTTGTTGCGTAAAATTTCACCATCCAAAAAACGCGATATCCGCCGGTCAAACTTTGCGTGAAGCGGTTGCGTCTTGTCCGGACTGCCCATATGTTCGACGTCAGCTTTTATCAATCTCGGACATATACAAAGAACATGGCCCAGGAACATCAGACCAAAGTCCTCATCATCGGCTCCGGCCCTGCCGGTTACACTGCGGCAATCTATGCGGCACGCGCCAACCTTGAACCCATGATGGTGATGGGCCTTCAGCCGGGTGGTCAGTTGACGATCACCACCGATGTCGAAAACTTCCCGGGCTTTGCCGATGTCATTCAGGGCCCGTGGCTGATGGACCAGATGAAGGCACAGGCTGAACATGTCGGCACCAAAATGGTGCATGACCTGATCACCGAGGTCGATTTTTCTAAACGTCCGTTCGTCTGCAAAGGCGACTCCGGCGATACCTATATCGCTGAAACCGTGATCATTTCGACCGGTGCGCAGGCACGCTGGCTTGGCCTTCCGGGCGAAGAAAAGTTCAATGGCCGCGGCGTTTCGGCATGCGCGACCTGTGACGGATTCTTCTATCGCAACAAACCGGTCACGGTTGTTGGTGGCGGCAATACCGCCGTTGAAGAAGCCCTGTATCTTGCCGGTATCTGCTCGAAAGTTACCCTGATCCATCGTCGCGATGAATTGCGTGCCGAAAAGATGCTTCAGGAACGCCTTCTCAAGCATGAAAAAATCGACGTGGTCTGGGACAGCGTTGTCGAAGACATTCTGGGCGGTGACGGCCCGATGGATGGCGTCGAGGCGGTTCGCGTCCGCAATGTCAAAACCGACGAAGTCACCGACATTCCGGCTGACGGCTTCTTTGTTGCTATCGGCCATGATCCGGCGACCGCCATCTTCAAGGGCCAGGTCGATATGGATGACGAGAACTATGTTCTGGTCAAGCCGGGCAGCACCGTGACCAATGTCCCGGGTGTGTTTGCGGCTGGCGATGTCACCGACAAGATTTACCGTCAGGCCGTGACCGCGGCTGGCATGGGCTGCATGGCCGCGCTTGAGGCTGAAAAGTTCATCGCCGAACACGAAGCCTGATCTGACAGGGCATTGACCGTGCTTTGACAACACGTCAATCGCCGGGCCAAACAGGATGATTGCCCGATCACGCGAAGTGGTCAGAAACACCTGTAAGGGGATGCAACATGCATCCCCTTTTTTCATGCTTACAAATTACCAGATCCCGCCAATCGTCTGACATTTCAAAAGAATCACGCATCTGCGAAATCAACATTGCGGAAAATGCCTGCTTGCAGAAAATGCTACAGGCCTCATATTGGTAAAGGGTCTGAACCCAATTACGGGCTTGGGTCGTTTGTGTGACGCGCTTAACAGTGTTGAAACCAAATTACCCATAAAAGAAGAGAAGTATTATCAGGGGACTGGCGCAGAGCCGTGCGGCAGTGACATCTAGGAGCGGGTCTATGGACTGGGACAAGCTGCGTGTATTTCACGCTGTTGCGGAAGCCGGAAGCTTCACTCACGCAGGGGAAAACCTTAATCTGAGCCAGTCGGCTGTCAGCCGACAGATCAGCGCGCTTGAAGAAAGCGTCAAGGTTCCGCTTTTTCACCGCCATGCCCGTGGCCTGATTTTGACCGAACAGGGCGAGTTGCTGTATCGCACCGCCCATGACGTCTTTGCCAAGCTTTCCATGGCCGAAGCCCGCATTCGTGAATCCAAGGAACGCCCGAGCGGCCCGCTGAAAGTCACCACCACGGTGGCCTTTGGCTCGACCTGGCTGACCCCGCGCATCAATGAATTCCTGGAACGCTATCCGGAAATCGAACTGTCGCTGGTCCTCAATGACGAGGAACTTGATCTTGCCATGCGTGAGGCCGATGTCGCCATCCGCATGCAGCCACCGCGTCAGGCCGATCTGGTACAGCGGCAGTTGATGACATTGCGCTATCACGTCTTTGCGTCGCCGGAATATATCAAACAGTACGGCATGCCCAAGACACCCGAAGATCTGAAAGATCACCGGCTGATCATTTACGGTGCGGATGCCCGCCCGCCGGTTTCGAACGTCAACTGGATGATGGCCACCGCCCAGCAGTTCAAACCGGACATGCGCCCGATTCTGAAGCTGAACAATATTTACGGCATTTTCCGCGCGACCGAATCCGGTCTGGGGATTTCGGCCCTGCCTGATTATCTGCTGCCGACCAACAGCAATCTGGTCCGCATCCTGCCCGAGCTCGAAGGGCCAAGCTTTGATGCCTATTTCGTCTATCCGGAAGAATTGCGCCATTCAAAACGCATTGCCGTATTCCGCGACTTCCTGATCGAAGAAATCTCCAAGGTAAAAGCCAAGGCCGCGGCTGCCGCCAGCAGTGCCAGCGCCGACAAATAGCGCAAGGCTTACCCAAATCCCGTTTGAAACGGCCCGGCAGTTCCGCCGGGCCGTTTTGCATTGCGCACAACACATGGATAATTTCGCCTCATCCCCATGGTCAGTGATCATGGCCCCGGCCAGCCCCACTGCCTGCCCCCTGCCTGCCCCCTGCCTGCATGCCCCTGCCACCAACGGGATGATCCGGATGCCCGGACCACGGGAATACACGCGGAACACACACCAGCCGGACCAAGCTTTGCGAACCCGCCAAATGCGGCATCCAAATTCATCCCTGTCCCTTGAAAAGGCGACCTGATCGGCGTTGATCCCCGCCGATATCTGGTCGACAGAATCGCCATATGCTGTTTTTTGGGTCGCAGAACGGTCCGTTACATGCAAAATCGCGCGGACAAGCCATCCAGATCAGGGGATAATATAAGTGTTTTGGAATGCTCCAGACGCGGGGCTGGTCATAATTTCTTAAAATTATTGACATTTTTCTGCCATGCATTCCCTGCATGGTTGGTCTGAACTTATTCTACTTTAAATCGGAAGTAAGCATACTTACATTTGCATCATAAGTTGTGAGCAGACGCGAAATCGTGATCGCTTCAGCTTCCCTGATCTCCGCATGATCCGTCCGTCGGAACGAAATCCGGCACCGGAATCTTCCCCAAGATTCCCTACGTCTCCCAGACGTAAGCCTCCCTGTTGATCTTTGCCGGTAGCGCCCCCCTGCTACCGGCATTTTTTTTGTGCTGTTGCACAATTGATTTCGCGGTCAAATGCCCATTTCACAAGCAAGTGACACAGATCACCCAAATAAAATCGCGCAATTTCAAATAGTTAAACCACAAATCTTCGCAGCCCAACATTTATGCAGATTTTGCATGGCTGAAAAAGCAATTTGGCAGTGGTGTTTCCCGGCAAAAACGCTATCTTCCCTCTCGAACCGCAGCGGCAAACACCGCACCGCGGTAAAGAGTTTTCTCCCTGACCGAATTTCGGTCTTAGCCGGACGCCCTGTCCGGCTTACCCAGGGCCCTGCGAAGGGTCCTACGTCTCCCAGACGTGAAGCCTCCCTGATAAACTTGCCGGGCACATTTGTTGCCCGGCTTTTTTTTTGCCCGCATCCTCCCCTCCCCATCCGCACGCTGGCTTCTTTAACCGGCACCGGCACGGCCTGTTTGGCAAATGGGCGATGATTAACAATGCCCGCCGGTCGTGTGCGCCATTGCCGGGTCTGTTAAGCAATCCTGTGCTATTGTCTGATGGTTTCGGCCACAGCAATCGGGTTTCCGGTCACAATGAAAAGCACACTTGGTGCATTCCTGTTTGGCAACAAAGCCCAGTCCCACCTGCCCGAACGGGTTCAGGCCGCGATCGACAAGCAACAACATGACAGCGAAAAGCTGATTGGCTGGGTGCAATTGTTGCTGGTGACCATTTTCGCCAGCCTGTATGCGATCTCGCCAAGTGCCACCATGTCCAATGGCATTCAGCCGGTGCCATGGGCGCTGGGGCTTTATTACCTGTTCACGCTGAAACGGTTGATGCTGGCCTATCGCAATGCCCTGACCGACGGTTTTCTGACCTTGTCGGTGATTGCCGATATCGGGCTTCTGATGGTCCTGATCTGGAGCTTCCATATCCAGTATATGCAACCGGCCAGCTTCTATCTCAAAGCGCCGACGGTGATGTATGTCTTTATCTTTATCGCGTTGCGCAGCCTGCGCTTTGATCCGCGCTATATCCTGATTGCCGGCGGCACGGCCGCCCTGGGCTGGCTGATCCTTGCCGGTTACGTGATCTGGAGCGAGGGCGGCCAAAGCATGATCACCCGTGACTATGTCACCTATCTGACCTCGAACTCTATCCTGATCGGTGCGGAAATTGACAAGATCATCGCAATTGTTCTGGTCACCCTTGTTCTGACAATTGCGGTGATGCGTGCCAAACGGTCCTTTATCCGTGCGGTCACCGATGAAATTGCCGCCCGCGATCTGTCACGGTTTGTATCGCCCGAAATTGCCGATCGCATCACCCATGCCGACCAACAGATCAAGCCCGGCGATGGCGAAGCGGTTAGCGCAACCGTGATGTTCACCGATATCGAAGGGTTTTCATCCATCTCTGAAAAACTGAGCCCCCAGGCATTGGCGACGATGCTCAATGAGTATTTCACCCAGACCAATGCCATCATTTCGCGTTTCGGGGGTGTGATCACGCAGTTCGAAGGCGATGCCATGCTGATCACCTTTAACGCGGTCACCCCGGATGCCGATCATGCGCTGAATGCGGTGCGCACCGCACTTGCCATTCAGGAACTGTCCGAAAACCGGGTCTACAGTTTCGGTGGAAAGCTGAAAACACGATGCGGGATCAATACCGGTGATATCGTGATCGGTGCCATCGGATCGGAAAACCGCCTGACCTTTACCGTCCATGGTGACAACGTCAATATCGCCGCCCGCCTTGAAGGCATGAACAAACAATATGGAAGCTACATCCTGGCCACAGAAAGCACCGTCAGGGCCTGTGGCGATCATGCCGATATCCCGAACTGGATTTCACGCGGTGAGGTCACCATGCGCGGGCGTGAAACCCCGACAAGAATATTCGGGATTGCCCCGCCGCAGCTACGTCACGCCGGCACTACACAAACAACCCCGCAACAGGCCTGATCGCGGCTCTGTTTGCGCGCCATGCCACAGACAAAAAAAGGCCCGGGGAGCTTGGGGCTCGCCCGGGCTTTGGGGACAGATGGTCTTGGGGAGACCGATCGGAAGCGTTGCCTTGCCCGTGGGGTGTGAACGTTTCGGGGGAGAAAACGTTCATTCGGGCCCCGATGCGTCGTGAGGGAGGGCACTGCATCGGTGTTTGCGCTTCCGATAATTAGGAATTTGCCATGTAATTGGGGCTTAAAAATCTACGCTTGATGACCATTTGCGGGCGAAATGGGGCAAATACGGCACCCGGTCCCGCCCCGGATCAGGACATAAAAAAATGGGGCGGGATAAACCCGCCCCAACATATTCGGGGTCATTACGGTCTTGGGGAGACCTTGTCAGTCGCGGCATTCCAGGTGGGGGAACTAACCTGAAAACAACCGGCCCAGCCTTGTGAGGGGGGACAGATTTGGCTGGCCATGTCCTCGACTGACAAGAACGAATTTGACCAAAGAACAAGGCAGGAAAACAGGCCTGATTGGGCCATTTCGGGGCGAATTATGTTCAAATCTGGGCACATTTCCACCAACCACTTGATACCACTGCCCCAAGCCATGATCTACTTAAGGGGGTGTATCGGACAGCACAAAACATGCAAACAGAACTGCAATATTCACCAAACGGCTTTTGCCTGATGCCCATTGTCCCCACCCTGCCTTAAAAAGACACCCCGGACAAAACCGGGCATTCGAAACGTCCAGACCGGCTGCCAGGATTGCTGCAGCGTGGAACAGATCGCAACACACGCCCGGCACCATGGGATATCGGTCTTCCTGTTCAAGGAGATGCCAATGCCCAGCACCGCCCGTTCGACCACTTCACCCGGCACACATCCCCCGCGCGTTGCGGCCCTGATCGGCCCCTATTCCAGCGGCAAGACTTCCCTGTTTGAAAGTTTGCTGTGTGCAACCGGGCGCATCCACCGCAAGGGAACCATCCGCGACCACAATACCGTCGGCGACAACAATCCCCAATCGCGCACCCGCGAAATGAGCACCGAACTCACCTGCGCCCAGACCACCTATCTCGACGAGGAATGGCATTTTATCGACTGTCCGGGATCGGTTGACTTTGCCCAGGATGCCCGCGAAGTCGCGATGATCTGCGATGTCGCCATTGTCGTGGTTGATTGTGATCCCGCCCGGGTGATGACGGTTGCCCCGATCCTGAAATTTCTTGATCGCAACCGCATCCCCCATCTGATTTTCATCAACAAGACCGATCATGGCGGCGTGCGATTGCGCGATAATATCGACGCCTTGCAATCCATTTCCGAACGCCCCCTGATCCTGCGTGAAATACCGATCCGCGATGGCGATGGTCATGACGATGCCATCACCGGCTTTGTCGATATCGTCTCTGAACGGGCTTACCAGTATCTCGAAGGTCAGCCTTCCAAACTGATTACCATGCCCTCCACGCTGGCAAGCCGCGAAGACGAAGCACGCGAAGGCCTGCTCGAAACACTGGCTGATTTTGATGATGATCTTCTTGAACAGATTCTCGAAGATCAAACACCCGCCCCTGCCACGATCTATGACAATCTTAAACAGGATCTTGGCCGCGATCTGATCGTGCCGGTGTTTTTCGGATCGGCCGAACAGGATCACGGGATCATCCGGCTGCTTAAGGCATTGCGCCACGAAGCCCCTGCGGCGGATGTCTGTGCCCATCGTCTTGGTGTTGATCCCGATGATCAGAAAACCATCGTTCAGATTTTCAAAACCCTGCATCTGTCCCATGCCGGGCGGTTCTGCTTTGGGCGCGTTCTGTCGGGGGTTCTTAAAAACGGTGATGCGCTTGGTGCGGACAAACCGTCAGGACTTTGCACCATCTTTGCCGACAAGCATGAAAAGCTTGATGCTGCCCGAACCGGGGCAATTGTCGGCCTGCCGCGCGTTGAACATTTGCGCACCGGAAGTCTGGTTGCAACCGATGGCCCGATCGACAGTTTATGGCCCGATCCCCTGCCCCCGCTTTATGAAACCGGGCTTGAAGTCACCAAACCGGGTGATGATGTCAAACTGACCGAAGCTTTGCGACATTTATGCGAACAGGACCGTTCCCTGAGCTTCACCCACAATGACAGCACCGGACAACTGGTTCTGGCCGGTCAGGGGGACATTCATCTGCAATGCGCGCTGGCACATCTGCGCGATCACTATCATCTGGAAATCACCACGACGGCGGTTCTGACCGGTTATCAGGAAACCATCCGCAAGCCGTCCTCGGCCCGCGGACGATATAAAAAACAGACCGGCGGACATGGCCAATTCGGGGATGCGGCAATCGAACTGCGCCCGCTTGGCCGCGGCGAAGGATTTGAGTTCAGCGACCATATCGTTGGTGGCGCCATCCCGCGGCAATATATCTCGGCAGTCGAAAAAGGCATTCGTGACGGCTTGCGATGCGGGCCACTTGGTTTTCCGGTGATTGATGTCGCCGTCAAGCTGGTCGACGGGTCCTATCACACTGTCGACAGTTCCGATCAAGCCTTTCAGATGGCTGGCCGCATCGCCATCGGGGAGGCACTTGGCAATGCCGGTCCGGTGCTTCTTGAACCGGTTGATCGCTGTACCATTTCGATCCCGTCAGATTTCACATCCAAGGCCCAGCGGCTGGTCAGCACCCGGCGAGGTCAAATTCTTGGCTTCAATGCCAAGGATGGCTGGCAGGGATGGGACGAAATCGACGTTCAGATGCCGACATCGGAAACCGCCGACATGGTGACGGAATTACGTTCTTTGACACAGGGAACCGGCTTTTTCACACGCAGCTATTCCCACATGCAGGAACTGACCGGGAAACAGGCCGACACCATCGTCACCCAGCAACAGAAAGCCGGGAAATAGCCCTTGGCATGACACAATCTATAACCACACTTTTTGTAATAGAATTGATCTATTGCAAATCAATAAACTATTGATTGGCGTAACGTTTCTGCGTGTTTCATACTCCTTCTCAAGACAGAAACACAAAGAACCTTCGTGGGTTGCGCCCTCGACGAAAGGAGATCGACCATGCAGATTGATATTGGCATCAATGAAACCAACCGCACTGCAATCGCCGACGGCCTTGGCCGCGTTCTGGCTGATTCCTATGCGCTGTATCTCAAGACTCACAACTTCCACTGGAACGTGACGGGTCCGATGTTCCAGACCCTGCACACCATGTTCGAAGAACAATATACCGAACTGGCCACCGCGATTGATGAAATCGCCGAACGTATCCGTTCGCTGGGTGCGTTTGCACCGGCCAGTTTCTCGGCCTATGCCGAATTGTCTTCGATCGAGGAAGAAAAAGGCGTCCCCGCTGCCAAGGACATGATCCGTCAGCTGGTATCGGGCCATGAAACCGTGATCAAGACCGCGCGTTCGCTTTATCCGATTTGCGACAGCTCGGACGATGACGCGACTGCCGACCTTCTGACCGCCCGCATTCAGGTTCATGAAAAAACCGCCTGGATGCTGCGTTCCCTGCTTGAAAGCTGATCACCAGATCAATCTTTCCCAAACAGAAAACGGCCCGGAAATCCCGGGCCGTTTTTTTAATCTGTCAGACAGGTGATCTTAGCCAAACAGCGGATCGATCTGGCGGGCTGCATTCAGGACTACTTTATCCGCCCCGTGCGGTGCTGCGATCATCAAGGCCGCCGGAACGGTTTCGCCTTCAACATGGACCGGGATCGAAATGGCACAGGCATCAACCAGATTAAGATAACTGGTATTGCGCAACATCTGCGCATTCAAATGGTCGAAATCGGCTTCGACCTCGGCAATTTTCGGTGCCATCATCGGCAAGGTCGGCGCAATCATGACATCGACATCGGCCATCGCGGCATTAAACATCGAAACAATGTCGGCCCGCTTGGCATAGGCTGCGATCATTTCGTCCTTGGACAGGGTTTCGGCAAATTTGATCCGTGCCAGAACACGTGGATCACCGACGGTTTCCAGTGCCTCCAAATCCCCCGAATAGATCGCGTGGGCTTCAAACGCCACCAGCATCTTATTCAGGATCGCATTCTCGGCAACAAAGCCAAGCTCGATCTCGACCAACTCATGGCCCGCCGATTTCAGCTTGTCACAAATCGCGGCAAAGTCGGCTTTGACCCGGTCATCCAGCCCGTCGACAAACCCGCTGGTCGGCACACCGATCCGGATGGATTTCGCAGCAGTCTGCGCAACGGTCTTGCCGATCATGACTTCGAAAACCGTGATCGCGGTTTCCAGATCACGCGCAAGCGGCCCTGGCGTATCAAAGCTTTTTGCCAACGGATGGATGCCCTTGCCCGAAACGCACAACCGGCTGGGTTTGAAACCATAAAGCCCGTTAATTGCCGACGGGATCCGGATCGATCCGCCGGTATCGGTGCCAAGTGCAAAATCAACCAGACCATGGGCAACGGTCAAACCGCCACCCGATGTTGAACCGCCCGGAATACCTTCAGGGTCGAACACATTGCCAGGTGTGCCGTAATGCGGGTTAAGCCCGACACCGGAATAGGCAAATTCGCTCAGGCTGGTGCGCCCGAACGGGATCGCACCGGCTTTTTTGACCTGGGCCACAACATCGCAATCCTGATCGGCCGGTGCGCGATCAAGCAAAAGCTTGGATGCCGCCGTGGTGGCAATGCCGGCCTCGTCATACAGGTCCTTGATCGACACCAGCATCCCGGCCAATGGCAGGTCGGGATTGGCAGCAGCCATTTCTTCGGCCTTTGCCGCAGCAGCCAGAATTCGGTCCGGGTCAAATTCGGTAAAGATTTTACCCTTCAGATCACCAAGTTCATTGACCTTGTCGATTGCTGCTTGTGCCTTGTCGATCATCGCACCCATCTGGCTGCCTCATCCTTGTTTTATCGTTATGGTTCAGACGGAAACTGGCTCAGGCAATTTCCGGCAGTTCATTAATTGCATAAGAATGCTCGATCGTGCGACCAAGTACCGGATCATGCAACGCCATTTTGAAACGTTTTGCCGGACGCACGCCACCCTTGGCACCAAGGGTCCCGCACAGCATCACCGATGCCTTGCCGGCCGGGGCCGATGACATCAGACCCGAACCATCAATCAGGTCAGTCAACGGACGGATCGAGGCAATCGTGCCTTCCTGATACAGAACCCAGTCATCGCCGTCCTTTTCCGAAATCCACGACCGCATTTCGATCTGTTCGATATGGTCGGCCACTTCGTCAAAACGCCAGATGTCGCGTGCCACCGGCTTTTCACAGATCTGTTTGGACAGGGCAACCGAATGCGCTTCAAGTTCACGGTCGGTATGATCCGATGCCAGACCGATATAAAGCACGCCATCACTTGCAATCAGGAACGGTTCGATCTCGCCCGATGTGCCTTTGCCAACCACTTCAATCACGTCCTGCTGGGTTACCATGCCCGATGCCGTCCGGTAATAAAGCGGAACGCTTGATGGCGGTTTGACACCGATTGCGGCCAACTCGTCGATGTGATGCTGAATGGCCTTGGCATCGCGTCCGGTCCAACCGGCAACGGTGCAATGGCTGATGTCAAAGGCGATCTCTTTGCCAGAAAGGCTGAATTTCATCTGCATTTTTATAGTCCCGTTCAATTTGTTTTTTGGGGCGTCCGGCCTGTTGCGCGGTGCGGATACGCGATGCAACAGGCGGACGCGGGGCCCGAATGCGGATCGGTTGTGGATCCGCATTCTTTATTGGCCCGTTCAGGGAAATGGGGTCTGCGCGTTCCCGGCTCAGAGATATTCCGGCAGGAACAGTGCAAGATCAGGCAGGAAGATCAGACCGATAATCATGGCCACCATCACCAGAACAAACGGGATGGTACCCAGCATGACCTCGGACAATCGTCCGGTCTTGCGTGCGCCTTGCACGACATAAAGGTTCAATCCGACCGGCGGGGTAATCAGCGCCATCTCGATCAGAACGATCAGAAGAATGCCAAACCAGACCTTGTCAAACCCCATGCCGACCATGATCGGCACAATGATCGGAATGGTCGCCACCATCAGCGACAGGGTCTCGATAAAGAAGCCCAGCACGATATAAAGCGCGATCACCACCAAAAGGGTTCCCATCGGACTCAGGTTAAGACCGACCAGAAGCTCCTTGAGCTCGCGGCCCATACCCGCCGCTGTCAGGGTGAAGTTCAGGAAATAGGCGCCGATAATCACCAGCATGATCATCGCGGTAATCCGCACCGTGCCCAAAAGGCACATTTTGACCATCTGGTTGGATACACCCTTGTTGAAGGCGGCAATCCCAAGTGCAATCGCAACACCAACCGCGGCTGATTCCGTGGGGGTCGCCCAACCGGCATAGATCGATCCGATCACCACAAAGAACAGCACAAGGATAGGCAGCAAATGCTTCAGGCTGACAATGCGTTCCGACCATGTAAAGGACCGGCTTTGCCCGCCAAGCGACGGTTTGATTTTGCAAAGGGCCGCTGTCACCAGCATGAAGGCCACCGCCATCACAAGGCCCGGCACCAGACCGGCAAGGAACAGGCGCGGGATCGATGTTTCGGTCAGGAACCCGTAAACAATCAGGTTGATCGATGGCGGGATCATGATGCCCAATGTACCGCCCGCGGCAATCGCCCCGGAAAACAGTTTGGGATCATAACCAAGCTTCTCGGCCTGCGGCATGGCGACGGTGGCAACGGTGGCAGCGGTCGCAACCGATGACCCCGAGGTTGCCGAAAACATGGTTGCCGTACCGATATTGGCATGGATCAGACCACCGGGCAGCCATGAGAACCACTTATCAAGTGCCTCATAGGTTTTTGCGGCAATCCCGCCACGCACCAGGATTTCACCCAGCAGCACAAAGAACGGAATGGCAATCAGGGTCGAAGAATTGGACGACGACCAGACAACCTGCCCCAACCCGCGCAACAGCGGGAACGGGGTAAAGAACTGATCAACACCAATCCCCAACAGGAAAAGAACAATCCCCACCGGGATCGACAGGGCCAAAAGACCCAGCAAGGATGCGGTAACAGCGAAAATCATGATTCCAGCTCCAGTTCAGAGCGGGCACCAACAAGCGTATCGGCCTGTTCAAGATCGCGTCGCATCAAAAGAATAAGGGTAAGGATCACCAGCGCACAGGAACAGACCGCAAACCACAACCAGCCGGAAAACCAGATGGCCTGCGGAATCCAAAGTGGCGTTTCAAGCGGCGTGTTTGCGGTTGATCCGCGTTCGATCGTCTTGGACAGCACCGGCCAACATTGAATGGCAACAATCGATGCCACGGCGGCCAGCGCAACAATTGCCAGCAGATCAAGGAACGCCTTGCCGCGCTGCTGCAATTTCAGACGAATAAGGTCAATCCTGACATGGGCAAGCTCGGTCAGGGCAAATGAAAGGCCCCAGCTTGCAACGCCTGCCATGACGTAACCTGAAATTTCTTCTGATCCGCCAAGCGATATGCCAACTTCACGCAGCAAAATCTCGGCGATGATCAGGGCCACGCTGCCCATCAGAACAAGTCCGACGAGCAGCGCGATAATGCGGTTTGTGCGGCGGATGGCCGCAATCAGTTTCTGGGTCACGATCTCGGTCTCCGCCATGCACTATTGATTAGTTCAGCGGTACGGTAACACCGACGGTCGCACCAACGCTATCGTTCCAGCGTTTGACCCAATCGTTACCTGCGCGCTCTGCCCATTCCGGCAGAACCGTGGTGGTCAGGATTTCCTTGGCCTTGGCAACATCGGCTTCGGAAACTTCAACCAGTTTCATGCTTGCCGCATCACCTGCCGGGCAGGTGCCATTGCCGGTCAGGCAGGCAACATCGTTTTTAAGTGCATCTGCTGCCGACGCCCAGGCCGGTGCTTCGAACTTGGTTTTGACTTCATCCATGATGAAGGCCTGCTGTTCGGCACTCAGGCTGTTCCATTTGTCCATGTTCATCGCGGTCACAACCGGATCCCAACCGCCAAGCGGAATGGTCATCAGGTGATCGGAAACTTCCCACCAGCCTGCGCTATAGCCCGAACCGGCACCGGTAACGGCACAATCGATAACACCACGCTCAAGACCGCCCGGAACTTCCGAGAAGGCAACGTTCACGCCGGTCGCACCCAGTGCTTCCAGGAACTTGGTGGTCATACGGCCCGAACCACGGACTTTCTTGCCTTTAAGATCGGCAAGCGTGTTGACTTCACCGGCACAGAAAACAACCTGCGGCGGGTACGGTGCAACTGCCAGAACCTTGGCGTTGAAACGATCGGCAAAGATGTCATCAACCATCGGACGGGCTGCTTCGACCATTGCTTTTGCTTCGGCCGCGGTGTTGGCGACCAGCGGCACGTCAAGACCTTCAAGTTCCGGCGCATCGCCAACTGCGTAATCGCCAACGGTCATGGCAACGTCAAAAACACCGTCGCTCAGGATACGGAACACGTCACCGCCACCGATGCCCATCTGGTCATGGGTCGTCATTTCAACATTGAATTCGCCGTTGGAATCTGCCGGAAGGGTTTCGGTCCAGAACGGGCTTTCATACTGTTTGTAAAGCGGCAGGCTGCTCCAGCTGCCGACAACCGAAAGATCCTCGGCAAAGGCCGGGGTTGCGGCAAAACCTGCACCCAGGGCAGAAACCGCCAAAAGCGAAGAAACCATCTTTTTCATAAGAAAAGTCCTCTCTGATAGATCGTTTATGATTGGTGTGTGTGTGGTTTGGTCTGAAGGGAAAACTCCGCGGCCTCGGCGAGGACGTCAGTCACAAGCATCAGGCCGGGTTCGTGCGTGATGGCAAATTCGGGTAAGACATTGCGAATTGCCATTTGCGGCGTGACTCCGCACGCCCAGAAAACCGGAATGTCCCCTTCATGAATGACGGGTTCATCTCCAAAGTCCGGTTTCATGATATCCGCAATACCGATCTGGGCCGGGTCACCGATATGAACCGGTGCGCCGTGGGCCAGACGATATCGATCGGAATACAGGATCGCCCGGATCGCGTCGCCCGGGGTGAATGATCGCATCGATACCACCAGCGGACCATGGAAACGCCCGGCTGGGGACGTTTCGATATTGGTCACATACATCGGCACATTGCGGTTGGCATCCATGTGACGCAGCGGCACACCGCCGCGCGTGATTGCCGCTTCAAACGAAAACGAACAACCCAGAACGAATGTCACCAGATCATCGCGCCAGACATCGGTCAGATCGGTCGCACTGGTGTAATCAGCACTGCCGCGGAAAATGCGATACCCCGGAAGATCGGTGCGAATATCAAGATCCGCGCCCAGTGCCGGGATAAACGGCGATCCTGGTTCGGACATCCCGATCAACGGGCATGATTTGGGGTTCTTTGCACAGAATTGCAGAAACTCGTCTGCGTAGTCGGCCGGCAGGATCGCCAGATTGCCCTGAAGGTAACCTGATGAATAACCGGTGGTCGTCCCTGTATGTTCGCCGCTACGGATCGCCTTGCGCAACGCCAGTGGCGTAATTGCGGAAATGGCTTCTTTCGCGATGTCAACGGAACGGGGGGCGCTTTTTGACGCGTTCATTTTTGAGTCCCATTCTCTGCCTCTTTGTAAAGATTGAGAAACCGGACCGATCTTGTCAAGAAATCATTTTATCTGATTTTTGATCGTATTTAGCGATCAGTTTGATCAAACAGTTTTGCTGCTTCCTGTACTGCTGCCCCGATTTCGCGGTTGCGTTCCGGGTAATAGGTGATGACAAAATGTAACGCCGTCAGCGATGCCTCATCGCGCACCGGGATTTGCTTAATATGTTCATCCCAAACGGAATTCTTGACCATCAGGGTCGGCAAAACCCCGATCCCGAAGCCCCCCGCCACCAGATGTTTAACGGTCGAAAGCGATGCCGAACCATGCAATGCCGGCTGGGAAATATCGGGTGCGGCAAAGATACTTTCGACCTCGCGAAATGGCGGGGTGCCCTTTGGAAATGTCACGATGGCATGGCTTGCCAGCTCACCTAGTGACAGGGGTGCATCCCCCAGTTCCATCGTTTCGGCACAATACCAGCCCAGTTCAACCGGCTTTAACGGGGCTGCCACCGCACCTTGGGGCACGGATTCGCGCAACATGATCGCGACATCCATCTCGTCATCTTCAAGTGCCTTGCCAAGCTGCCCGGATGTATCGACTGACAATTCGAACCGGACCTTGGGAAAGTCATTTTTCAGCTTGTTGAGCATATCGGTCAAAAGCGTATGCACGATGGTTTCGGCAACACCGATGCGCACGGTTCCGCTCAACTCGCCCGGATGGGTCAATTCCTGCCAGATGCGGTCGCGCGCCCGTGACAGGCGCTGGGCTTCCTCGACAAAGCGCAAACCCGCCGCCGTCAGGCGAACCTGCCGGTTGCTGCGATCAAACAGCATGATGCCCAGTTTCTTTTCCAACCCCGAAACCCGGGCCGAGATCGCCGATTGCGACAGATTGTATTTCTGGGCTGCTGCCCGAAAACCGCCAGCCTTGACGATATCTTGCAGAATTTCGATATCCTTGAATTCAAACACGCCATCCACCCTGATCAATATTGTTTGTGATCACTTTACCCTCCATCCGATCACTTCGCACGATCAATTGATCAATCTTTTGATCAGAAGCCCGTCTTTTGCCGTAAATCCAAGATACCGGACCGCGCGCCAAACCGGGTTTCACCAACCGATCACCGAGGCGTGACTTGCCCAAAGATGCTTTTGCACGGACATTGAACCAACCGGGTAATTGGAGGACGACATGCTGATACGCCGCAAAAAGGGCTGGGAAATTCCTGAACGCGATGCCACACCACAAGCGGTCTACCAGAACCGCCGTCAGTTCCTTAAGGGGATTGCCGCCGGATCGATCGGTGCAACCGCCGCGTCCCTGCCAATTGGCAGTGCGCTGGCACAAGGATCGGCATCAACCGCCGACCTTTATCCAGTATCGCGCAATCCGGCCTACACGGTGGATCGCGAACTGACCGAAAAGGCCAAGGCGCTGACCTATAACAACTTCTATGAATTCGGGTCGCACAAATCGATCTCGCAGGCCGCCCAGGCGATGAATATCCGCCCCTGGACAGTCAAGATCGACGGGCTGGTTGAAAAGCCGATCGAAATCGATTTCGAAGAACTCGTGCGCAAGATGCCGCTCGAAGAACGGGTCTATCGTTTCCGCTGTGTCGAAGCATGGGCCATGACCGTGCCCTGGTCCGGCTTCCCGATGAAGGCACTGGTTGATTTTGCCAAACCGCTTTCAGGCGCCAAATATGTCGAAATGGAAACCGCCAGCCAAAAGGAAACCATGCCGGGGCTTCGTCAATTCTGGTACCCCTGGCCCTATATCGAAGGTCTGTCGATGGCCGAGGCCACCAATGAACTGACCATGATCGCGACGGGCATTTATGGCGAAGAACTGCCCAAACAAAATGGCGCGCCCTTGCGTCTGGTCACCCCTTGGAAATACGGCTTCAAAAACATCAAATCCATCGTCCGCTTTACCTTCACCGATGAACGGCCCAAAAGTTTCTGGGAAGATATCAACAGCGACGAATACGGCTTCTGGGCCAATGTAAACCCCGAAGTCCCCCATCCGCGATGGAGCCAGGCTTACGAACGCCTTCTGAACAATGGCGAAAGTGTCCCGACCCGGATTTACAACGGATATGGTGAATATGTCGCCGATATCTACAAGGGCATGAAAAACGAAAAACTGTTCATGTGACCGGTCATCCTTGAGCGCAGCAAACACGCTCCTTGCAACCGATCTTCCCCTTATGCGCGCTGGCCATCATTGCTGATGGGCGGCGCGTTCGGTTTTCGGGACCGGCATTACGATCTGCAAATTTGCCCATGGCGGCACACAATCATCCCCGCTTCATAATGCGGGATGCTTGATGCAGGGATGCGTGATGTCAGATCCGCCTATTGGGCGGGCTGGGCATAACGGGCATAGATTTGATCAAACGTGCCGTCATGGCGCATTTCAACCAATGCGGCTTCAAGTGCGGTAAAGCTGCCATCGGTGAAATAGGCGGACTGGCGGGACAATCCGATAAAGGATGGCTGGCCTTGCAACACCAGATCGGCCTTGCGAATACGAAACGGCCCTTCGCGTCTGATCAGTTCAACCGCCAGAAGTTCCGGAACGATCAAGGCATGGATCCGGTGCATATCAAGCATCCTGAACAGGGTCGGATAATCGGCCGCCTCGACCAGCCGGATATCGGCAACTTCGTCAAGCTGGCGGCTGTGATTTGCCCCGCGCAACACCCCGACCGACTTTGCGCCCAGATCCTGAATGCTTCGGATATCGCCATCAAGCGCCCCGATATAGATCGCCTTTGGCTCGTCGGGTAAGGCCGCGCCGAAATAATACATATATTGCTGGCGTTCATCGGTACGGTTGGGGCCCAACATCAAATCGGCCTTGCCCCGTTCGATCAGGTAAAGAGCACGCCTGAACGGCACCACTTCGAACGCAAGATCAATACCGACCCGGCGTGCGGCTTCGCGCACCACTTCAACATAAATGCCCGAATATGAAAGCCCATCCGGCGTTTCCTTGACGATGCGATAGGGTGGCGCGGGATTGATCACCACAGTCAGTTCGCGCGCAGCGGCATTGCCACCGGCAAACAATCCACCTGCCCCGGCCAAACAAACCGCAACCCACAAAAGCCAAGATCTCAGACGCAGCATAAAGCTGTTCTCCAAGGCCACCAGAACATCAGGATAGGGAAAGAACCCGCTCCCTTCAACAACGCGACTCCCGTCGCCCGTCATGGCGCTTTATATGCGGACTAAATCACCCCGAACAACCGTTGTTTTTGCAATGCTCGCTCATCTGATGCGGCGTTTTCTGCATTGGTTTTTGGCTTATGGCCCCTTGCGCCGACGACCTTTATATTTCGGTTTGTTGGCCGATTTTGATCCGGGGCCGGCCGTTCCGATGCTTCGCGCCATCGGTCCGGCTTCCGCAAGACCAAGTTCCTGGTCTTCCAGTCGCTTGACCTCGTCGCGCAGGCGGGCGGCCTCTTCGAATTCAAGGTTGCCTGCGGCTTCGCGCATCCGTTTTTCAAGATCTTCGATATGCGCACGCAGGTTATGACCAATCAATGTGTCGCCCGAAACGCCGGTATCGACCGTGACGTAATCCTGTTCCGCCACACTTTCAAGAACATCATTGATCTTGCTGCGGACCGTTTCCGGCGTGATGCCATGTTCCTCGTTATAGGCCATCTGCTTTTCACGGCGGCGGTTGGTTTCGCCAATCGCATATTCCAGGCTGTCGGTCATCTTGTCGGCATACAGCAACACCCGACCATCAACGTTACGCGCCGCGCGACCAATGGTCTGAACCAGCGATGTCTTGGACCGAAGGAACCCTTCCTTGTCCGCATCAAGGATCGCCACCAACGCACATTCCGGAATATCCAGCCCCTCGCGCAGAAGGTTGATGCCAACCAGAACGTCAAACACACCCAGACGCAAATCACGGATGATCTCGATCCGTTCAAGCGTATCAATGTCGGAATGCAGATACCGCACACGAATGCCGTGTTCATGCAGATATTCGGTCAAATCCTCGGCCATGCGTTTGGTCAGGGTCGTGACCAGAACGCGCTGGCCCTTGGCCGCACATGCCTTGGCCTCACCCAGAAGATCATCGACCTGGGTTTCAACCGGGCGAACAATACAGACCGGATCAATAAGACCGGTCGGGCGGATCACCTGTTCGGCAAAGACACCACCGGTGCGTTCCATTTCCCAATTGCCCGGTGTTGCCGAAACAAACACGCTTTGCGGGCGCATGGCGTCCCATTCCTCGAACTTCAAAGGACGGTTATCAACACAGCTTGGCAGGCGGAACCCATGTTCGGCCAGGGTGAATTTGCGATTATAGTCCCCCCGGTACATGCCGCCGATCTGTGGGACGGCCACGTGGCTTTCATCGACAAACAGCAACGCATTTTCCGGAAGATATTCAAACAATGTCGGCGGCGGATCGCCGGGATTACGGCCCGACAACCAGCGGGAATAGTTTTCAATCCCTTTGCAGTGTCCGACCGTTTCCATCATTTCAAGGTCAAAGGTCGTGCGCTGTTCAATGCGCTCGGCGGCAAGAAGTTTGCCCTCCTCGCGGAACTGTGCCAGGCGATCTTTCAGTTCCTGCTTGATGCCGGCCATCGCCTGCACAAGGGTCGGGCGCGGTGTCACATGGTGCGAATTTGCATAAACCGTGACCGAGTCCATAGTCGCAAATTTATGCCCGGTCAGCGGATCGAACTCGGCCAGTTCCTCGATCTCGTCGCCAAACATCGAAACCCGCCATGCCCGGTCTTCGGCGTGGGCCGGGAAAATCTCAAGCACATCACCGCGCACCCGGAAAGTGCCGCGCGAAAAGGCCGCGTCATTGCGGGTATATTGCAGTTCGACCAGCCGCTTCATGATGTCGTTGCGATCGACCTCGTCGCCAACCGAAATGCGCTGGGTCATCTCAAGATATGTTTCCACCGCCCCGATACCGTAAATGCACGACACCGACGCCACGATGATACAGTCGTTGCGTTCAAGGATTGCGCGCGTTGCAGCGTGGCGCATCCGGTCGATCTGTTCGTTAATCGAACTGTCTTTTTCGATATAGGTGTCGGTCCGCGGAATATAGGCTTCTGGCTGGTAATAGTCGTAATAGGAAACGAAATACTCGACCGCGTTTTCCGGGAAAAACCCCTTCATCTCGGCATAAAGCTGGGCGGCCAAAGTCTTGTTTGGCGCAAGAACAAGGGCAGGGCGCTGGGTATTGGCGATGATGTTCGCCATGGTAAAGGTCTTGCCCGACCCGGTCACACCCAGCAGAACCTGATCGCGTTCATTCTCGTTGATGCCCGCCATCAGTTCGGCAATCGCGGATGGCTGATCGCCGGCGGGCTGATATTCCGTCACCAGCTTGAATTCCCGTGACCCTTCAACGGGCGGGCGACGTTTGGTCAGAAATTCCGGTAGCGCATCCATCGGGCAAATCCCTTGTTTGATCTTGCCCCTAGTTATAGGTCAGATAGCACCAATCGCAAGCCCCACCCCTGACAGTTCCTGTCAGGAAATGTCAGGAGCCGTCAGGATCAGGATTGCCGGAACAAGAACCATTTTACCGCGTTATGCATTCTGTTCTGTTCGATCTGACATCCTGTGGACGGTTAAATTGGATAAATTCATCCCAAAGAACCCGCAAAACGCGACAAACTGCCTTGAATTGCATTTAAGGCAGGCGTAGGGTCCGATCCGAAAGAACGCGATTCTTTTCACTTCTTTTTTCATTCCAGGGAAACAGACCAATGGCGTTTATTGCCGACCGTTTGAGCCGTATCAAACCATCTCCCACCATTGCCGTAACCACCAAAGCCGCTGAACTCAAGGCAGCTGGCGTTGACGTTATCGGTCTTGGCGCAGGCGAGCCGGATTTTGATACCCCCGACAACATCAAAGAAGCTGCCAAAGCAGCGCTCGATGCTGGCAAGACCAAATACACTCCGGTTGCTGGCACTCCCGAGCTGCGCAAGGCCATTGTCGAGAAGTTCAAGCGTGAAAACGACCTGGAATACACCATCGACGAAATCACCGTTGGTTGTGGTGGCAAGCAGACCCTGTTCAACGCGTTCTTCGCAACGCTGAACCCGGGCGATGAAGTCATCATCCCGGCACCGTACTGGGTTTCCTACCCGGACATGACCCTGATGGCCGAGGGCACCCCGGTCGTGGTCGAATGCCAGGAAGAAAACGACTTCAAAATCACCGCCGCCGAGCTCGAAGCTGCGATCACGCCCAACACCAAATGGGTTGTTCTGAACTCGCCGTCGAACCCGACCGGTGCGGCTTATTCGCGTGCCGAACTGCGTGCGATTGCCGACGTTCTTCTGAAACACGAAAACGTCTATGTCATGTCTGACGACATGTATGAGCACCTCGTCTATGACGGTTTCGAATTCACCACCATCGCCCAGATCGAGCCGAAGCTCAAAGAGCGTACGCTGACCTGTAACGGTGTGTCGAAATCCTATGCGATGACCGGCTGGCGTCTTGGCTATGCTGCCGGCCCGAAAGACCTGATCAAAGCGATCAACAAGGTCCAGTCGCAGTCCAGCACCCACACCTCCTCGATCAGCCAGGCTGCTTCGATCGAAGCGCTTAGCGGTCCGCAGGACTTCCTTAAAGAACGCGCAGAAGTCTTCAAAAAGCGCCGTGACCTTGTTGTCGCAGCCCTGAACGAATGCGAAGGCCTGTCGTGCAAAACCCCGGAAGGTGCGTTTTACGTCTATCCGTCTTGCGCGGGTGCGATTGGCAAAACCACCCCGGATGGCAAGAAAATCGAAACCGACACCGACTTCGTCACCTACCTGCTCGAAGCAGAAGGCGTTGCTGCGGTTCAGGGTTCGGCATTCGGTCTGGCTCCGTATTTCCGCATTTCCTATGCGACGTCCGATGCGGCCCTTACCGAAGCATGCGCACGTATCAAACGTGCTTGCGCTGCACTGAAATAAGGTTTCTGCACCCGATATTTTGGGGCATTGATCACCAAACAGGGTCCGGCACTTGCCGGGCCCTGTTTTTTTGTCCATTATCGAATTCAATAATTACGCACTGAATTACCGATAAATCGGACACATCATGATCAACGAGAACTTCTACGCCACCGTCGACGGAATAAGTCTGTTCTGTCAGCGGATCACCCCTGCCGATGTTCGTGAAGATGCCCCGACCATTATCTTCCTTCATGAGGCCCTGGGCACCATTCGCATGTGGCGGGACTTCCCCGCCAAACTGGCAACCGCAACCCGGCACCCTGTCATTGTCTATGAGCGGCGCGGCCATGGCCGGTCAGACCCGCATGCCGATGGCGACATTCCCCGTGCGGTCGATTTCCACAACATCGAAAGCGATGTTTATCTGCACGGGCTGATCACCGAACTGGGACTAAGCAAACCCATCCTGTTTGGTCACAGTGACGGCGCGACCATTGCCCTTAAATACGCCGCCCGTTTCCCCGACAATGTCACTGCGGTGATTTCCGAGGCCGCCCACGTCTTTGTCGAAGACGTCACCATTGCCGGCATCAATGATGCGGCGGGCATTTATGCCAATACCGACTGGAAAACCAAACTTGAACGCCATCACTTCTTCCAGACCGATGCCGTTTTCAGCGCCTGGGTCGACACCTGGCGGCAACCGGCTTTTCGTGACTGGAACATGGTCGACGAACTTGCCAGCATCACCTGCCCGCTTTTGGTCATTCAGGGCGATGATGACCAGTTTGGCAGCGACGAACAGGTCCACACCATCTGCGCCAATGTCAGCGGCCCGGCGACCGGAATGCTGATCAAAAACTGCGGCCACATCCCGCATTTCGATCAACCCGATCAGGTGATCGCCGCCAGCCTCAAGCATCTGGGCCTTGCCGAACTTGTCGATGGCTAACACCAACTTGCTGCCCAAACAAAAAAGCCCCGGCTGCGTCATGCAACCGGGGCTTTTTGATTGGGCTATGCCCGAATTCTGTCGGCTTATTCGGCCAGTGCGTCTTCGGCGTCGATCACGACCGCAACCGCATGAATGACCGATGCAATACGGATGGCGTTCTGGATGGTTTCCTTTTTGACGCCGGCACCTTTGAGTACCTTGTCATGGGAATCGATGCACATGCCGCAACCGTTGATCGCCGAAACCGCGATCGAAAACAGTTCGAAATCGGCCTTGTCGATGCCCGGTTTGCCGATGATGTTCATACGAAGGCGGGCCGGCATCGAACCGTATTCGGCATCCGAAACCAGATGCACGAAACGGTAATAGATGTTGTTCATGCCCATGATTGCCGCTGCACCCTTGGCAGCTTCAATGGCTTCTTCGGACAGTTTTTCTTTTGCTTCGGCGGCAACGGCCTTGATCAGTTTGGCGTTGCGCGATGCGAATGCACACGCAAGGGCTGTGCCGTAAACCTGCTGGTCGGTCATGCCAGGATTGTTGGCCATGCTCGACAGGTTCAGTTTGAGATCCTTGGCATAGGACGGCATTGCGTCTTTGATTTCGACGATAGAAGTCATTGTTTAACCCCTGAATTCATTGCTGCTTTGAAAGCGAAAATCACAAAACTCTTCAGCCATCACCAAGCCGCCGACCATATCGGCAGATGGATCAATCAAATTTTCCCGATGGGCTGAAAACGGGACCGGACAGGTGTCCGGCCCCAAAATCGGTCTGGACCAAGTCGTAAAATACGACTTAGAGGGTCGCGTCACCCTGGTTCCAGTTGCACGGGCAAAGTTCGTCGGTCTGCAGTGCATCAAGAATACGCAGGGCTTCCTGCGGGTTACGACCGACATTAAGGTCGTTAACCTGGACGTGACGGATGATGTTGTCCGGATCGACGATGAAGGTCGCACGCAGGGCAACACCGGCATCTTTCGCCAGAACACCAAGGGCTGCCGACAGTTCTTTTTTCTCGTCAGCCAGCCATACGAACGGGCTGTCACCCAGATCTTCGTGGTGGGTACGCCATGCTGCATGGACGAAATCGGTGTCGGTCGAGCAACCCAGAAGAACTGCGTCACGGTCTTCGAATTCACCGTTCAGTTCGCCATAACCGACGATTTCGGTCGGGCAGACAAAGGTGAAGTCTTTCGGCCAGAAGAACAGGATCTTCCATTTGCCTTCATAGGACTTGTCGGTCACCGGTGCGAAGCTGTCCGGGGTTTTGCCCGAAACACCAGTCAGATTGAATTCAGGAAGCGTATCACCAACGGTAAGCATTATTTTGGTACTCCATAACCCAGTTAAAATTCCCGATTAACGGCCCCCGACAGGCCGTGTCATCTTGTGTGCAAGTGCAAAAAATGCACTCCCTGCTGGCGATTTGTAGTGAAATGGACTAACTAAGACAAATAGATAAATCCTCAGTTGGTGATAGGAAAAATTTATGGCTGCCCAACCAAGTATCAAGCAGCTCAAGTACTTAGTTGCCCTTGCGGAATGCGGCCATTTTGGCCGCGCGGCCGAGGCCTGCTTTATCACGCAGCCCAGCCTGTCTGCGGCAATCAACGAACTTGAAAACCTTCTTGGCGCGCAGCTTGTCGAACGCAACAAGCGTCAGGTCCTGATCACCCCGCTGGGCGAAGAAGTCGTTTCGCGGGCGCGAAGCATTCTTCAGGAAGTCGACGAACTGACCACCATGGCACAGGCCGCAACAGAACCGCTGTCGGGCCCGATCCATATCGGCGTCATCCCGACCATCGGTCCGTATTTGCTGCCCGATGTGATGACCCAGATCAAGTCCGGCTTCCCGAAATTGCAGCCCTTCCTGCGCGAAGACCAGACCGGCAACCTGATCAAGCTTCTGTCTGCGGGCAAACTTGATCTTGCCCTGATTGCCCTTCCGATCGAGGAAGCCTGGCTTGAAGAGTTTGATCTGTTCGAAGACCAGTTCGTCTTTGCCTGCAGCCCAGACAACCCGCTGACCAGCAAAAGCCGCCTTGAAATTTCCGACATCAAGGATGAAAAACTTTTGCTGCTTGAAGACGGCCATTGCCTGCGCGATCAGGCCCTTGAAGTCTGCCAGAAAGCCGGATGGAGCAAATCCGCCGACTTCCAGGCCAACAGCCTGTCGACCCTGGTTCAGATGGTGGCTGCGGGTGTCGGATCGACCCTGCTTCCCGAAATGTCGCTTGAAGTCGAGGCCCGCCGCCCCGACCTTTTGAAAATCATGCCGTTTGAAAACCCGGTCCCGATCCGGCGCATCGGCATGGTCTGGCGCAGAAGTTCGGCCCGCAAACGTGAATATCGCCAACTGGCAACCTATTTGCGTGATCGGCTTACCCCGCGGCATCAGGCCGACGTTGCCTGATTTGCCCGGCGTCATTGATTTGCTTTACGGGTAAAACAGGAAACAGGCTTATCGTCGATGTTACCGATCAAGGATAACAACCCGACCACCATCACCCCCTGGGTGACCTACGCGATCATTGCGCTCAATGTCGTGGTGTTTCTGTTTACCGTCTCGCTTGATCCGCGGTCGGCCCAGCTGGTCAATCTGCAATATGGCGCAATCCCGGCCATTGTTTTCGGCCATGCCGACTTGCCACCGGAATTCTCCCCCTTCCCGCCGGGCTTCGGCTTTTTGTCGATCTTTTCGGCCATGTTCATGCATGGCGGCTGGATGCATCTTGGCGGTAATATGCTCTATCTCTGGATCTTCGGAAACAATGTCGAAGACGCGATGGGGCATTTCCGCTTTTTGATGTTCTATCTGATTTGCGGCATTGCCGCGGCCCTTGGCCATGGCCTGCTTGATACCCAGTCCCATATCCCGATGATCGGTGCATCCGGGGCGCTGGCCGGTGTGCTGGGGGCGTATTTTCTGCTTTATCCCAAGGCACGCGTGCTGGTCTGGTTCTTCTGGGTTTTCATTTTCTATGTGCCCGCCGTTTTCGTGCTCGGTTTCTGGTTTGTCACCCAGATCATCAATTTCGGAAGCGGTGCCGATGGCGGTATTGCCTGGGTTGCTCATATTGCGGGTTTCGTTGCCGGTCTTGCCCTGATCCCGCTTTTCAAGCATCGCAACATCCCGCTTTGGCACGACGGCTCCCCTGCCCCGGCCTTTGGCATTTATCGCCCCGGCCGCAAGGCCCGCGACGCTGGCACGGGTGCCAACATCCCGCCATGGGCCGCCGCCTACGAGGCCGAACGTGCGGCAAAACATGCCAGCATGCGCGACGATCAGCGCGGCCCGTGGGGCAAGGAAGGCGACAATCGCGACACATCACCCTGGGGGCGCTATCGCCCTGCCACGGGCCCAAAGCAAAAGCAGCCCACAAAGCCGTCTGTTGGTGTTCCGAAAGTTGTTCGCTTGCATAAAGACGCCAACCCGGACGATAATTGAACTCACCCCATAAGGGTCCCCTAACCCCGTCGGAGGATTGCCATGCGCGCCGCCTATTTCACTGAATATCAGGGTCCGATCGAAGTCCAGAAACTTGACGATCCGACCCCGACCAATGGCGGGGTCGTGATCAGGGTTGGCGCAACCGGCCTGTGCCGCAGTGACTGGCATGGCTGGATGGGTCATGATTCTGATGTGCAATTGCCCCATGTTCCGGGCCATGAATTCGCCGGAACCGTGGTCGCGGTCGGCAAGGATATCAAACGCTGGCAGGAAGGCGACCGGGTCACCGTCCCGTTTGTATCGGGCTGTGGTCATTGCCCGGAATGCAACAGCGGCAATCATCAGGTCTGTGACCATCAATTCCAGCCGGGCTTTACCCATTGGGGCAGTTTTGCCGAATTTGTCGCCATTGACTATGCCGACACCAATCTGGTGCGCCTGCCCGATGAAATGGATTTCGCAACTGCCGCCAGTCTTGGCTGCCGCTTTGCCACCAGCTTCCGTGGTGTGATCGATCAGGGCAAGGTCAGTGCCGGTCAGATCGTCGCTGTGCATGGTGCTGGTGGTGTGGGTCTGTCGGCAATCATGATTGCCGCCGCCGCCGGGGCCTATGTGGTGGCGGTTGATATTGACGATGCCAAACTTGAATTTGCCAAGGAACTTGGCGCCAATGCGGTTCTCAATGCCGCGGCAATTGATGATATCCCGACCGCGATCAAGGACATCACGCGCGGCGGTGCGCATGTCTCGGTCGATGCGCTTGGCAGTGCTGTGACCTGCTTTAACTCTGTCGCGTCCCTGCGCAAACGCGGCAAGCATATCCAGATCGGCCTGATGACCGGCGACCATGCCCATGCCAAAGTTCCGATGGATCGGGTCGTTGCCCATGAACTTGAAATTCTGGGCAGCCACGGCATGCAGGCATTCCGTTATGATGCTATGGTCGACATGATCATGACCGGCAAACTGGCCCCGCAGAAACTGATCGGCGATCGCGTCACCCTGGCCGAAGGCGCCACTGCGCTGATGAATATGGATCACTTCGCCGGAACCGGCGTCACTGTCATTGACCGGTTCTGATCGATGCTGGCGGGTATTGCGTTTCTTCCCAAACAGCCGATTGACGATATCCTTGCCGACATCGCAGCGGGCTATGATGCCAATCGCATCGCCGGGTATGTGCAAAAACGCCGCAAGGACCGGGACTGCGGCACACTGGTTTATGTCCGCAATCTGCGCAGCGGCGATGAAATGCCGATCACCAAGAACCGTGGCGCCATGGCAAAGGGCTGCAAGCTTGATGGTGATGCCCTGTCATCCCTGTCCGAGCAGCTTGAACGCGATGTCGAAACCGATTGTGATCTGTTGATTGTTGCGCGCTTTGGCCGCAGCGAAGCCGACGGGCGCGGTTTGCGCGATGTGATTTCACGCGCCCTTGAACTTGGCGTGCCGGTGCTGGTCGGGGTGCGCGGTGAATATGCCGATGCCTGGGCCGATTTCCATGGCGGCATTGCCGAAAGTCTCGACCTTGATCGACAGGCAATCTTGGACTGGCTGAACCATCAGACAAGCCTGCTCCAGGACGCGTGATGAGTGGCTGCTGATCCCTGACCGGCAATGGAAAAATCGGCAAATCGGCAAATGGGCAAATGGGCATGACGGCCTGATATCACGCTGGCAAATCAGCCCGGCTGCACGAACCAGTCCGCACCTGCTTGCGCCTTATCCGGTCTGAAGGGTTGTGCGTTCACGGACCAGAACCCGGGCGGCAAACCGTTCGAACCATTCCCCGAATGCCTGATCATATTTGATCCGTCCGGCGCGTTGTTCATCGGGTCCCTGACCATTGGGGCGGTCGGTTTTATCCCCGCCATTGGCAAGCCAGCGTTCATGGGTCTCATCATCGACTTCGGGATGGAACTGAATGCCCCAGATACGTCCATCAATGTGATAGGCCTGATGGGGAAATGTCGGCCCGGTCGCCACAAGCTCCGCGCCCTCGGGCAATCCGAACCCTTCGCTGTGCCAGTGATAGACCATCATCTCGTCGGGGAAAAGATCACGCCCGGCATCGGTTGCCTGCACCGGGTAATATCCGATCTCGGTCAAGCCTTCGGGATGGGGTTCAACATCCGCGCCCAGATGGCGCGCCATCATCTGTGCGCCAAGACAAATGCCCAGATACAGAACGTCACTTTCGATGACCTTGGGCAGGAATTCCATGATTGCCTGCACATTGCCAAGATCATCGTCATTGGCACTCATCGGGCCGCCAAACACCACAACAAGATGATAGCCCGACAGGTCATCGGGCAAGGCATCGCCTTCGCCCGGACGGCGAATGTCGAACTCGTAACCATATTTGCGCAAAACCGTTCCCAACCGCCCCGGCTGTCCGGTGGCCGAATTGAAAATCAGCAAAATGCGATCATTGGTACTCAGTTCGTTCATCGGGTCCTCATCATGGTGCGGAACTGGGGTCATTAAATCTGTTTCACGCCCTCTTTGACAAGCCCCCTGCCGTCAAAAACGCTGTTCCCCAAAGGAAAAGCCGCCGCACATTGTGCGACGGCCCTTGAATTCGATCCGAAATCCGGACGGCTTAGACGTTGAATTTAAAGTGGAAGATATCGCCATCCTTGACGATATAGGTCTTGCCTTCCTGGCGCAGCTTGCCGTTATCGCGCGCACCGGCTTCGCCGTTAAATTCGATGAAATCGTCATAGGCGATGGTTTCGGCCTTGATAAAGCCGCGTTCGAAATCGGTGTGGATGACACCGGCGGCATTGGGTGCCGTTGCCCCTTCATGCACGGTCCATGCGCGGGCTTCTTTCGGACCAACCGTAAAGAAGGTCAAAAGTTTCAAAAGTTTGTAGCCTTCGCGAATGACGCGGGCCAGACCGGTTTCTTCAAGACCAAGACCTTCGAGGAACTCTTTCTTGTCTTCGGCACTTTCAAGCAGGGCCACTTCCGATTCAATGGCCGCAGAAATCACCACCGAACGCGCGCCCTGGGCTGCGGCCATTTCGGCAACCTTGGCCGAAAGTTCGTTGCCTTCTGCCGCACTGTCTTCATCAACGTTGCAGGCATAAAGGATCGGCTTGCTGGTCAGAAGTTGCAGCATACGGAATGCTTTTTCTTCGTCTTCGCCATTGATTTCAACCACGCGGGCCGGCTGACCATCGCGCAGCACCACAAGCGCGCGCTCGATCAGGTCAAGCGCCAGCTTGGCATCCTTGTCATTGGAACGGGCTTTTTTCTGCAAGGCCGGAACGCGCTTTTCAAGGCTTTCCATATCGGCCAGCATCAGCTCGGTCTCGATGGTTTCGGCATCACGTACCGGGTCAACCGATCCGTCAACATGGGTGATGTCGCCATCTTCAAAGCACCGCAGAACATGCACAATCGCATCGGTCTCACGAATATTGGCAAGGAACTGGTTGCCAAGACCTTCGCCCTTGGACGCGCCACGGACCAGACCGGCAATATCAACGAATTCAAGCTGGGTCGGAATGATGTTTGCCGATTTTGCAATCGCGGCAATCTTGTCCAGACGATCATCAGGAACGCTGACACGACCGGTATTCGGCTCGATGGTGCAGAACGGGAAGTTTGCTGCCTCGGCAGCCGCCGTCTGGGTCAGGGCGTTAAAAAGGGTCGATTTGCCAACGTTGGGCAGACCAACAATACCGCATTTGAATCCCATCTTCGGGCTCCGTCACTTGAATTTCTGTTCATCAGGATCGGCCCGGGCAGTCCCCGGCCGAAAGACTATTTCTTTTTGCCAAATGCCTTGGCAAGGGCTTCGGCCATGGCCGAAGCAGCATTGCTGACCGGTGTGTCCGCACGTTCAACGCGGACTTTTGCCGCACCGGACAAATCATCCAATCCGTCGCCGTCGCGCTTTTGCAAACCGGCATCCGCATCGCCATCCTTTTTGGCCGGTTTGGCGTCCGGCTTGTCCTTTTTCGGTGCCTTTGGCTTGGGCGGGTTCACAATGGCCGAGACCTTGCTCATAAAGCCACCGTCATCGCCCTTGACCAGCCGCCCGAATTCGGCGGCAACACCGTCCAGAAGCGTCATCAGCCAGCCATCCTGCTCGGCCTTGGAGAAATCCCCAAGAACATGACCATGCACACGGGATTTGTCCCCGGGATGACCAATGCCAAGACGAACGCGGCGATATTCCTTGCCACAATGGGCGTCAATGGATCGCAAACCGTTATGCCCGCCATGTCCGCCTCCGCGTTTTACGCGCAATTTGCCCGGTGGCAAATCCAGCTCATCATGAAGAACAATAACGTTTTCGACCGGAATTTTATAAAAGCGCAGCACTTCGCCAACGCTTTGCCCCGACAGGTTCATGAAGGTTTCCGGTTTCAGAACCAGAACTTTCTGACCGTTCAATTCACCTTCGGAAATCTGGCCCTGAAACTTTTTGCGCCAGGGACCAAAAGAATAGCGGCGGACGAGTTCGTCCGCCGCCATGAAGCCAATGTTGTGGCGATTGGCGGCATATCCCGAACCCGGGTTTCCCAATCCAACCACCAAAAACATCGTAAGACCTCGATCTTATTCTTCGGTTGCTTCTTCTTCGTCTTCGTCTGATTCGGCATTTTCTTCCGATTTCAGAGCGGACGGAGCAGCAACAGTCGCAACGGTGAAGTCACGGTCGGTGATCGCAAGCTCGACACCTTTCGGCAGGGTAATTGCCGAAATGTGGATCGAGTCACCAACTTCAACGCCAGAAAGGTCGAAGACCAGCTCTTCCGGAATTGCATTCGGAGCGCAGATGACTTCAACATCGTGACGAACAACGTTAAGAACACCACCTTTTTTGATGCCCGGGGATTTCTCTTCGTTTTCGAAGCGAACCGGAACTTCAACGTGGATGGTCTGGCCTTTTGCAAAGCGCAGAAGGTCAACGTGCATGATTTCGTCGGTAACTTTGTCGAACTGAACGTCGCGCGGCAGAACTTCGTATTTCTCTTTGCCGACTTCAACAGTCAGAACATGAGAATAGAAGCCCGGCTTATGCAGAAGTTTCCAAAGCGGACGCGGGTCAATCTGGAACAGAACAGGTTCCTGTTTTGCACCATAAATAACACCAGGGACCATACCGGCACGACGCACGGCACGGGCGGCCCCCTTTCCGGCCCGTTCACGGATTTCCGCAGAGATAACAGTATTTGCCATCGGAAAATCTCCTTGAACTAGTAAAATATTGTCTTCGCAGGTTGGTGAAAATCACCGCTGAAAGCCCACGAAAACAAGCGCGGTGGCCTCCAGGGGTGCCACCGCGGCGAGGGCCTTATACCCTCAATCGAAAAGAACGGAAACAGATTTTTCTTCCGAGATACGGCGAATGGCTTCTGCCATCAGCGGCGCAATCGGAAGCTGTCGGATTTTTGCGCAATCACGCACCGCATCCGAAGCCCGGATGGAATCGGTGGTAACGACTTCGGTCATCGGCGAATTGGCAATACGTTCGACCGCCGGGCCCGACAGGACACCGTGGGAGACATATGCCGCAACCGACGATGCGCCGCGCTCTTTAAGGGCACCGGCTGCATTGCAAAGGGTACCGGCCGAATCAACGATATCGTCAACCAGGATGCAGGCCGCATCCTTGACGTCACCGATAACGTGCATCACTTCGGAAACACCGGCCTGCGGGCGACGTTTGTCAATGATCGCAAGTTCGGCATCAAGGCGTTTTGCAACGGAACGCGCACGGGCAACACCGCCGACATCCGGGCTGACGATGACCAGTTTCTGGCCTTCGAACTTGTTGCGGATGTCGCTGGTCAGAACCGGCGATGCAAACAGGTTATCAAGCGGAATGTCGAAGAAGCCCTGGATCTGACCGGCGTGGAGGTCCATGGTCAGAACGCGGTCTGCACCGGCAACCGTGATCAGGTTGGCAACAAGCTTTGCCGAAATCGGGGTACGGGGACCCGATTTACGATCCTGACGGGCATAGCCGAAATACGGAATGACAGCCGTGATGCGACGTGCAGACCCACGACGCAGCGCGTCGAGTATCACCAGAAGTTCCATCAGGTTGTCGTTTGCGGGGAAAGAGGTGCTCTGAATGACAAAAACGTCCTCACCGCGGACGTTTTCCTGAATTTCACACCAGATTTCCTCATCGGAGAAACGCTTAACATCTGCACGGGTAAGCGGCAGATTCAGATGGTCAGCAATTGCCTCAGCCAACGGGCGGTTACTGTTACCAGCGAGGATCTTCATAGCGGGGCCTCGGTTAATGGGTGCCGGGAAAGCGAAAAAACAAATTCTATTGCGAATCCGGGTCGGTGCATTCTGCCGGGATGGTTCCCTGCTTGCCTTGTCGCCCAAAAGCCCGGAAACCGGGGAAACCCCGCCCGGATCGACGACATGTTCACGACACTCAAAGACCATATATAGGCAAACCCGCACCTTGGCAGATCGCGGCGGCTTTATAACCAGCCGTTAACAGTCTGTAAATGGGCCCAGTGACAAATCACGACAAGGCAGTCATGCATCAGGCGATCATCCCGGCCCGTCTCCCGGTTCCTGCCCGGTTCTCGCCCGGTTCTCAAACTGCCCTATCGCGCCGAAAGTGTCTTTTTATCTGCGCGCAATTGCAATTGCTTGCGCGTGGCAATCTGTCCAAGAACCCCTTCAAGGGTTTCGACCGCGGCCTGTGCCGCAAGTGACGCCACCGCCCCCCAGTATTTATCAAGACTGCCATGGGGCACGACATTGTTCTGGTTCATCTGGCCAAGCTCACTGCCATCGGGTTCCATGATCACCCATTCGATCGAAACCTTGTCGACCGGCGGTTTCTGACCGTTTTCAATCGGGCTGACATCAATGGTCGCAGACAGAATGACACTGTGTTCCCCGATATCCTTGTTATCAACAAGAATGCCCTTTGACTGCAACAAGGCCCCGGCGGACCGCGCAAGGGCGGTGTTCCCGTCACCCGGCGCACCGGCAAAATCGATCAGGGCAACCTTCATGAAAGGTGCCGCCTTGAAGGCCGACCGGTCGCCGGTAATCATAAAGGCAATCTGATCGGCGGACTCGGCCACCAGCCCGTCATAGGTCTTGTGGATCGGATTTTCCTTGATGCCGTCAAGCTCGCGTACTTTCTCGGCAAACTCCTTGGGCAGGGCAAGATTGCTTTCTTCCGGGCCGTTCGGACTGTCGGCAAACCATTGTTCGGCAGACAATTCACCCTGGGCGCGCGCGGTATCGATCGCAAGCCCGTCCGGGCGCATCAAAACCCAGGTCACATCAAGCTTCGCCCCGTCTTCGACCAGATTGGCCACCACATTGGGACGCAGGATATAATCCCCGCCAATCAGACTGTCGCTATAGGCCGGAATATCCCGATTGCGAAGGGCACGCGCCATCGCCCGTGCCAGATGTGCCGATGCCCCGTCCGGCAAATCATCCCCTGCCTCGACCCGAACCGTTCCGGCATCGCGCAATTCCAGAAGCGACGGATCACCTTCGCGTCCCGCCCCCTCGAACGGGCGGGGCAAATCACCACACGCCGCCAGCGGCGCCAACACCAACATGCAAAGAACAAGGGAACGGAGGATCGATTTCATAACGTCACTTATATATTCACATCAAAACGCAACCGACCATGGTCACGATGATCATAAAGAAAAACAGCATAATCATATGCGGCATGACGTATCCCCCCGGGCCGTTTGCGGCCCTACGCCTCGGTTAACATGATTGCGGAAAGTTGCCGGCCATAATCGGGCTCCTTGCGAAGCGTGGTCCGGCGATAACTGTAAAACAAGTCTTCTTCAGCCAGGGTATCGCGCGCCACCAGTTCGACCGATGCAATACCGGTCGCAATGGTCCGGCGGCGTACATATTCGGGCAGATCGAACATGAAATGCCCGTCGCGCACCGATGGATCAAACAAATCATCACTGCCTTCCGGGCCGCCCAGAATGGTCTCGCGAAACGCGCCATCCACTTCATAGGATTTTCGCGCAATGCACGGGCCAACAGCGGCGGTGATATTTTCGCGCTTCGCACCAAGCTTTTCCATCGCCGCAACCGTGCTGCCCGAAATCCCGCCATATGATCCACGCCATCCGGAATGGCACGCGCCGATCACGCCTGCAACCGGATCATGAAACAGAACCGGTGTGCAATCGGCGGTCAGAATTCCCAGCATGATGCCCGGCCGGTCTGTCACCATCGCATCGGCCTTGGGGGCCTCGTCACGTGAAAGCGGCCGGTCAAGAACCGCAACATCGGTGCCATGGACCTGATACACCGTCGTCAGGTTTTGCGCATCCGTTGCAAAGGCCGATGCCGCGCGTGCCCGGTTTTCTGCCACCCGGTTCTTGTCATCATCTGACCCGAACCCGACATTCAGCCCGCCATGGATGCCATCACTGACCCCGCCCTTGCGGCTCAGGAACCCGTGGCGCACCCCGTCCTTCCCCGAAAGACGTTCGGCTTCAAACCAGATCAGACCGTTTGACGAACGTTCAATACCGTCAGTGATCGGATGGGTCATGGTTTGCGGGCTCCAAGGTTTGAATGGTCGGTATTTATCCTGCGACACCGCTGACGCAAGGTGGCGGCGTGGTCTCGCGACCATACCCGATCAGAACTTTAAAAAGCGTTCCCATCTGATCGGCATCAACAAGTCGCGCCAGCGCCTGGTCAATCGCAACCGCCTGCTGTTCATCGGCACCGGTTTTCAAAAGCTCGGCACGCTGTTCAATGCCCAGCATCCTAAGAAACGTCCCCTGGGTCAGAACCGCACCGGTTCGTGCCCCGGCTTCGTTCATCGCCCGTGCGATGGCGGCAAAATCCACATGCGCCGTCAGATCGGCATCCCCCGGATCACGCAGGACCGGGTGATATTCATGCCCCTTCAAGGCCTGCAAGGTATCGCCAAAGGCACTGCTTGGATGACCATAATCAATAAACAGTGCCGCCCCGTGGGTTTCATTCAGACGGCGCGCGACCTGATCGGCGATGGCAATTGCCGGCGCGCAGCTTTCAAAGATGTCACCTTTTTTTGCAGACCCGCGCAAGGTCGCGGGGATCAGCGCATCGGTCACCGGTGTTTCGCGCCCGCGTACAAATCCCAGTTCACCACTGTCGGCATCAACACCGACAAGCCGTTCCGACCATCCATGATCGCCGCGTTCGAACTGGCGGATCGGCAATGCATCAAAGAATTCATTGCCGATGATGATGGCCGGGACATCCGCACGGACCGGAATATTGTCAAACGCTTCATGCCAGGTTGCCGGTATGCCCGATGCCATGATGGCGGTTTGCTGATGGGTACGCAAAACCGGGCTGGTTTCGACAAACCGCACGGTCAGCGCATCCCCAAATCCCGGCACATTGCGCACTGCCCGTAGGGCATCGGCCATCAAGGTGCCACGCCCCGGTCCCAGTTCGATCAGATCAATCTTGGGCGGACAGCCCATCTGTTGCCAGCTTACCGCCGCCCACAGCCCGATCAGTTCGCCAAACATCTGGCTGACTTCGGGCGCGGTGATAAAGTCACCGGCCCGCCCGAACGGGTCCTGCTTGCGGTAATAACCATATTCCGGATGGGCCAGGGCCTCATTCATGAAATCGGCAATGCTGATCGGCCCGGAAAGCGCGATCCGGCGTTTGATATGATCAAGAAGTGGCAACGGGGTTTCAGGCACCTGGCTCACGCGGCTTCTGCCTCTTTGGGATGCTGGCGGGTTTCAATCGGAGCTGATTTCATCGCATAGACAATACATCCGACACCAACCAGAACCATCGGAACCGACAAAAGCTGCCCCATGGTCGCCCCGCCGGCAAGGAAGCCAAGCTGCGCATCAGGCTGGCGGAAGAATTCGACAATGATCCGCGAAATGCCATAGCCGGCAACGAACGTGCCGCCCAGAATACCCGGGCGATGGCGTACAAACGCACTGCGCGACAGAACAAACAGCACAACAAACAGGATCAACCCTTCAAGGGCTGCTTCATAAAGCTGGCTGGGATGGCGCGGTTCGGGTCCGCCATTGGGGAACACAATCCCCCAGGCCACATCGGTTGTGCGTCCAAACAGTTCGCCATTGATGAAATTGGCAATCCGGCCAAAGAACAAACCGATCGGGGTTGCCACTGCGGCGGCATCCAGCACGGCAAGGATCGAAATCCCGCGTTTGCGCGCAAACAGGATGATGGCAACAATCACCCCCATAAAACCGCCATGGAATGCCATGCCGCCCTGCCAGACCTTCAGGATATTGGCCGGGTTCTCAAGGTAATAATCCAGATTGTAAAACAGGATATAGCCCAACCGGCCACCAAGGATCACGCCAAGCGTTGCCCAGAACAGCAAATCATCCACATCGCGTTTGCTCATGATGTTGGGCGTCTTGGTGCAGTAATAAACCACATATTTCCACCCCAGCAGCAACCCGGCAATATAGGCCAGCGCATACCAGCGAATGGCAATCGGGCCGATGGAAATCGCAATCGGGTCTATCGCCGGAAAGGCAAGGCTGAGCATCGGGGAAACTCCGGTTGGCAATCAGTTGTCAAAATGGATGATGTTCGTGTCCCAAAGGATATGGGCAGCATCATGGCAAACCGGCTGACGATATCGTGCGATTTGGCCCTTGCTGCGACACATCCGGCAATTACCGGAACGGGTCCTCGGTCGCGAGATAATCCTGGATATAAAGACGCACCCCTTCTTCAAGCGATGTCATCTCGGCGGCGTAACCGGCCTTGCGCAGCTTGGCCATATTGGCTTCGGTGAAATACTGGTACTTGTCGCGGATGGCTTCCGGCGTCGGGATGTAATTGATCACCGGCTCCTTGCCCATGGCGCTAAACACCGCCAATGCCAGATCCTTGAAGCTGCGCGCCTTGCCGGTCCCGATATTGAACAGATCGCTGACTTCCGGATTGTCATACAGCCACATGATGATATTGACGACATCCCCGACCCAGACAAAGTCGCGCAACTGCCCGCCATCCTCGTAATCCGGGTGGTGGGATTTGAAAAGCGTTGCCGTTTCACCGGCTGACAGCTTGTCAAACATTTGCGAGACGACCGACCGCATGCCGCCCTTATGGTACTCATTCGGGCCATAAACGTTAAAAAATTTAAGCCCTGCCCACTGTTTGGGGCGGAAACCGTTCTGATCAAGAATGCGACGGAACCGGCGGTCGGTCGCATGTTTCGACCAGCCATAGGCATTAAGCGGTGCCAGCTTTGCCAGATCGTCGGCATCAAAGCTGTCATCGAACCCCTGTTTGCCATCGCCATAGGTCGCGGCAGATGATGCATAGATCAGGCGCGCGGAATGACGCGAACACCATTCCCAAAGCCAGGTCGTCAGTTTCAGGTTGTTGTTCAGTATCTTGTCGGCATCGGTTTCCGTGGTCGCGGATATCGCGCCCATGTGGAAAATGGCCTCGACATCCCCGGAATGCTTTTCAAGAAATGCCGGCAAATCATCGGGATGAACAATGTCGCGCAGATTGCGTTTGGCGATGTTTTTCCATTTGATACCGTCGCGCAGACGATCGACGACAACAATTTCGGTTTCACCGCGTTCTTCAAGGGCAGCAACAATATTGGAACCGATAAAACCGGCACCACCGGTGACGATAAGCATTGCATTCTCCTGGCGGGCTCAGCCCATTAATCAAATTTTCTGGTCACTTTATAGGACCGCCCCTGATCTGGAGCAAGAAAAGCCACTTAAAATCACGATATCGTCAAACTGATAACAAAACCTGCTGCGACTGATCGGATGATCGGCTTGCCCTGTCAGGCCAAACACCCATATTATGCGCAACACTTTGATCCAAAAGCCGGAGACCACAACAATGCAGATCAACAACCGCATTCTCGACGACCTTACCCGTGTGACCAATTCTGCACTGGGCACCATGACCGGCGTCAAAGGCGAAGTTGATGCCCTTGTCCGTCAGCAGTTTGAAAAAATCCTGATGGGCATGGATATGGTCACCCGCGAAGAATTCGACGTTGTTCACGACGTTGCCATCAAGGCCGCCGAACGCATCGATGCGCTTGAAGCCCGCATTGCCGATCTTGAAAAGCGCCTTGAAACTGCGGAATCCGCCGCGGCACCGGCTAGCAAACCGGCGGCAAAACGCACCGCATCAAAATCAGCTGCAAAAAAAGACTCCTAAGCGCGGTTTAATCCCCACATAAAGGGATGCAGACCGTCTTATCAGGATCGCGGAAAGGTCGATCAGACCGATAAAACGGATCAGGGTTGACCCCATTTCCGAAATTCATTGCTGTCCTGCGTCGCGGGACGGTTGAAAGACGGCGGGCACCGGCATATAGTGCGCGCCCTTTCGCACATGCTGATACAGGCTGGGTATATATGAACGACCAAATGGAGGATATTGGCGACCTGGGCGACGAAAATCCGTTGCTTCTTGTCGAAGATATCGCCCGCACGAACCAATGGCATCTGGAACGACGCAGCTCAGACGAGGTGGTGGTCGAAATTCCGGCCCACTGGTGTACCTATCTGGTCTATTTCACCTGGCGCGACGATGCCGAAGCACTGCATATTGCCTGCTGCTTTGATCTGTTTGTGCCAGAACCGCTGCGTCCGCGCATGTATGAACTGGTGACCAAATGCAATGAACAGCTCTGGATCGGGCATTTCGGATTGTGGCTCGAAGAAAACATGCCACTGTTCCGTCATACCCTGCTGTTTGGTGGCGATGTCCCGCCGATGGTCGAACAGTTCGAAGAACTGATCGATATCGCGATTTCGGAATGCGAACGCTTCTTCCCGGCCTTCAACTTCGTGCTTGGACAAGGCAAGTCACCTGACGAAGCCCTGACCCATGCCATGCTTGAACCGGCCGGACAGGCATAAACCGCCTTTCGCATATGTTTCGAATAAGTGCGGCCCTGCCCTTTTTGATCAATGCCGGACCGCACCAGACCGCCTCCCCTCAAACCGCCAATCTCTTTGCAACCGCGACCGGCATAATCGCCGGTCCGTGCTTGACACATGCGAATCTGAAACATTCCCTTCATTTCCAGTACCGCCCCTGTTACGGGGTCCGGCCTGAGCAACCCTGTCCACGTGATCGCCAAAACCTCCGCCGCCCCCGGCAAGGTAAGGACGAAGCCACGAGACAGTTTGCTCCCCATGCCCCGCCGGTCACCGCGACCCGGCCCGAGCCCCCCGTCCCAGTGATCGCCAACACCACCACCGCCTCCCGGCAAGGTAAGGCGGCGGCGCCAGACAGTTTGCCTCCCCATCCCCGCCGGTCGCCGCACCCCGGCCCGAGCACC